>JALONX010000693.1 GCA_025454695.1 Chloroflexaceae bacterium | reverse complement strand
CTGCGAACTGCGAACTGCGAACTGCGAACTGCGAACTGCGAACTGCGAACTGCGAACTGCGAACTGCGAACTGCGAACTGCGAACTGCGAACTGCGAACTGCGTCCTCCGCGGTGAAACATGCAGGCAGTGCTACAATAGCGCCAGGATTTTTCAAGTGGGAGATTGTGTATGACCCGCTACGACCTGCTCATCCGCAATGGTACCCTGGTGACGCCGCAGGGCCTGGTGCAGGCCGACCTCGCCAGCGCCGATGAGCAGATTGTCGCCGTGGAACCAGCGTTGTCGGGCAGCGCCGCTGAAGAGCTTGATGCCAGCGGGCTGCACATCTTCCCCGGCCTGATTGACGCCCATGTGCATTTCAACGAGCCGGGCCGCAGCCACTGGGAAGGCTGGGCCAGCGGCAGCCGTGCCCTGGCGGCGGGCGGCGGCACCTGCTGCTTTGAGATGCCGCTCAATGCCAGCCCACCCACCCTCAACCGGGCCAGTTTTGCAGCCAAGCTGGCCGCCGCCCAGGCCGTCGCCGTGACCGATTTTGGACTCTGGGGCGGACTCACGCCGGGGAACCTGGCTGAACTGGACGAACTGGCGGCCTGCGGCGTGATTGGCTTTAAGGCCTTTATGTCCAACAGCGGGATTGAGGATTTCCAGCATGTAGACGACATGGCCCTCTATGACGGTATGGCCCGCGCCGCCCGGCTGAACCGCCTGGTAGCCGTGCATGCCGAAAACGACACACTCACCGGGGCGCTGGCCCGCCGCGCTCTGGCCGAGGGTCGCCACAGCGTGCGCGATTTTCTCCAATCACGGCCCGTGGTGGCTGAACTGGAAGCCATCCAACGGGCTATCCTGTTTGCCGAAGAAACCGGCTGTCGGCTCCACATTGTGCATGTGAGTTGTGGGCGCGGCGTGGTGCTGGTGGCCGAAGCGGCGGCCCGTGGCATGAACGTGAGCTGCGAAACCTGTCCCAACTACCTGGTGCTAACCGAAGACGATGTAGAGCGACTCGGGGCGCTGGCCAAATGCGCCCCGCCGCTGCGCCCCCAGGCCCAGGTCGAGTCGCTCTGGGAGCTGCTGGCCGCTGGCACGCTGCCCATGGTCGCCTCGGATCATTCGCCCGCGCCGCCGGAAATGAAGGGCCTTGGGGGGCAATCGGCTAACGCTGACTTTTTTTCACTTTGGGGCGGCATTTCCGGCTGCCAGTCCACGCTGGAGCTGCTGCTGACGGAAGGCCATCACCAGCGGGGCCTGCCACTGAGCCGCATCGCCGCAGCCACGGCGGGCTACGTGGCGGGGCGGTTTGAAATCGGCCGGAGACCGGAGACGGGAAACCTATTGTTCACAGACCGGAGATCGGAGACCGGAGACGGGGGTAACGCAGCTGTGAATGAAAGTGGGTCTGTCCCCGGTCAGTCTGGCTCCGGTCTTCCGTCCCCGGTCTCCGGTCGGCTCGGCTCCGGTCTCCCGTCCTCGGTCTCCGGTCAACTGGCACGGGGCCACCTCGCCGTGGGCTACGCCGCCGACCTGGCCCTGGTTGATCTCGACGCCCGCCACACCCTGACGGCGGACGACCTGTTCTACCGCCACCGCATCAGCCCCTACGTGGGGCGAGCGTTGCATGGGCGCGTGGTTCGCACCATCCTGCGCGGGCGTAGTATCTTCGCCAACGGGCAGATTCTGGTTGAAGGCGGCGGGCGGCTGGTCACGCCGATGTGAGTGGCGATTGGCGAGTAACGAGTAACGAGTGACGGAATTGAGGGAAATTGCCCGCGGAGTCCTATCGTCATTGCCTTTATTGCCTTTACCCTCGGCTGCACTCAGTTCCCGATTCTCGGTTCCCTTCGGCTGCACGCTGGGCAGGCTTGGTTCTCGGTTCTCGGTTCTCGGTTCTCGGTTCTTGGTTCTTGGTTCTTACCAGAGGTAATCCACAATGACTGATCTTTTCGGCTTTACCCGTAGTGTTGTCAAACGGAACTATGCCCTGCTTTCGCCAGCGGGCTTTGTGGCTAGCAGCCTGCCGGGTTGGGCAAACGCCCAGGTGGTGGCAGTGATTACGCCCGTACTCGGCGCACGCTTCTGCCAGCTGCTGGTGACGTTGGGGCCAGACGGCAGCGGCACGGGCGGGGGCAATGGGCAGGAGCTATTCGTCTTCGTGCTGGAGGGTAGCGCCCATGTGCAAATAGGCGATTCAACGGCGGCACTGGCGACAGGCGGCTATGCCTTCCTCCCGCCGGGCCTGGCCTACCGCATCGCGGGGGCGGCCCCCGGCACGCGCCTGCTGGTCTTTCAGCGGGAGTACACGCCGCTGGCGGGGGTGGCCGCGCCCGAGCCAATCTTCGGCAATGAACACGAGGTGACGGGCGCACCCTTTCTGGGCGACGAGGCTGCTATGCTCAAGCTGCTGCTGCCCGACACGCCCGCCTTCGACATGGCCGTGAACATTTTTACCTTCCAGCCTGGCGCGACCTTGCCCTTTGTCGAAACGCATGTGATGGAGCATGGTATGATGATGATCAAGGGCCAGGGCATCTACCGGCTCGACTCGGATTGGTACCCGGTGCAGAACGGCGATGTAGTCTGGATGGGGCCATATTGCCCACAGTGGTTTGTGGCGACGGGCAAAGAAACCGCTCGCTACATCTACTATAAAGATGTGAACCGGAGTGTGGTGTAGAAATAAATAGAGGTAGTGCGGACTTCAGTCCGCTGTGAAGACGCGGACTGAAGTCCGCACTACCCTACGTTCATCTCGTTTGTCTAGCGGCGACGGGGCCGCACCGTGGCGAAGAGCGTGTCACCCTTGAGCGTGCGGCGGTGCTGGCGGCGGGCCTCAGCCCGACTACGCCAGAACGAGAGCGTGCCCTGCTCGGCGTGGTGAAAACGCAGCGCCGCCAGCACGTGTTTGCAGTTAATCCCGCCGTTCTGCCCCCACCGGCAGGTGCAATGGCCGGATAGGCCGTCGGCATTAAGCGTCACGGTATACAGCTCGCCAGGGTGCGACTCGCTCTCGACCATGTAGCGGCCCGCCTCCGGTTCGTGGGGGATCACCTCAAGCTGGCGGCTGGCCTTTTGCAACCGCTTAACTTGCACAATATTTCGTTCCAATAGTGAGGTAGGCATTATGTTCCTCCAAAAAAAGAACACCGCGCTGCAAACGCAACGGCGTAGGTATTTCTCAAGCAAAATCGGTACTCATCATTATAGCATGCACGGGCCGTGCCAGAAAGACAATGTATGAAGTATGATGTATGAAGTATGAAGTAGCAAAATTGAGCTATGGATTACGGATTAGGTTCATCATTCATCATTCATCATTCATAACTTCACCATGTGGCAAACTTACTTCCAACCCCAAACCCTGACCGACGCCCTGGCCCTGTTGCACAACCACGGAAGCAATGCCCGGCTGGTGGCAGGCGGCACCGACCTCCTTGTGGAACTGCAACGGGGCGTTCGGCCCACCAGCACCCTGATTGACCTCAGCGCCGTGACAGGTCTGAAGTACATCCGCGAGGAAAACGGCATTATCCACATGGGTGCGCTGGCGACCCACAACGATGTGGTGGCCTCGCCGCTGTGTGTAGCACGGGCTTTGCCGCTGGCCCAGGCCTGCTGGGAAGTGGGCGCACCGCAGATTCGCACCCGCGCCACCATTGCTGGCAACCTCGTCACGGCCTCGCCCGCCAACGACACCATCACCCCGTTGATAGCGCTCGAAGCCGAGGTGGTGCTGACGAGTCTGCATGGCGAGCGTGTGCTGCCCCTGCGCGACTTCTACCTGGGCGTGCGCCGCACCGCCCTGCAACCAGGCGAACTATTGCGCGAAATTCGCTTTCCCGCCATGCGCCCCGGCCAGCACGGCCTGTTTCTCAAGCTCGGCCTGCGCCGGGCACAGGCCATCAGCGTGATCAACGTCTGCATCATTGCAGATTTTAGATTGCAGATTGCAGATTTGGAAGCAGCAGCGTCATCT
>JALONX010000692.1 GCA_025454695.1 Chloroflexaceae bacterium | reverse complement strand
CAGAATGCTGTGGATGCTGATCAGCAGGTGTGAGTTGTATGGAGGAGGGAGCGACCCCAACGAGGCGTCGCTCCCTGTTTATGGAGACGTTAGCGAGGCGTGCGGGCGGTGGCGACGTTGGTGTAGCCGGAGTTTCCGGCGGAGTTGAAGGCCCGTACCCGGTAGCTGTAGACTGAGCGTGGACTCAGGCCAGTGTTCTGGAAGCTGGTCACACCCGCGCCCACGGTGGCGATCTCGGCGAAGTTCGAGCAGAAGCGACCCTGGCAGCGTTCAATGCGGAAGCCGCTTTCAGTGGTTGAGTTATCCGTCCAGGTCAGGTTGATCTGGGTGCTGCTCACGGCACCGGCGCTGAGGTTGCTGGGGGCAGCCGGTGGCGCAGGGGCGGGCGTGGGCGTGGGCGGCACCGGGCCAGGGGTTGGCGTGGGCAGCACCGGGCCAGGGGTTGGTGTGGGCGGCGGGGTGCCACCCTGGGCTGCCAGCACCGACTCATAGGCGCGGATGCGGCCTGAGCCGTAGATGTTGTTGGGCACGCCCGAGCTGTTGCAGCCAGTGGCGGCAATGCCAAGGGCGTTGGTCTTCATGTTGGCCGTCAGCTGGTCAATCGTCAGGCTGGGGTTGGCTTGCAAGAGCATTGCCACCAGACCAGTGACATGGGGCGCGGCCATGCTGGTGCCGTTGAAGCTGGAGTAGGCTGTGTCGCTGCTGGCCACTGAGCTGCGCACGTTCACGCCGGGTGCGCTCAGGTCGGGCTTGCTGGGGCCGAAGGGCGAGGGGCCACGGCTGCTGAAGCTAGCGATCACGTCGTTGATATCGGTAGCACCGGTGCCGACGGCGTTGCTGTAGCTGGCGGGTGAGCCAACGGTGTTGCAGCTCGGCCCGCTGTTGCCGTTGGAGAAGGCCGGGTAGATGCCCGCGTTGACCCAGTTGGTCACCGCCTGCTGGTAGGCTGTGTTCGAGCCGTTGCTGCTGCCCCAGGAGTTGTTCACCACATCGGGGGCGTTGGCGGCGCTGCCACCGGGTGCCAGGAACCAGTCGAAGCATTCCAGAATGTCGGTCTGGTTGCCGCTACCGGCGGCGTTGAAGGCTTTACATGCAATCCACTGGGCACCGGGGGCCACGCCGATGCCATTGGTGCCAACCGAGGTGCCCATGGTGTGGGTGCCGTGGTTGTTGTCGTCGTAGGGCGTCGTCTGGCCACTGATAGCGTCAAGCCAGCAGTTGGTGTTGCTGCCGCCCCGGCACTTGTAGTTGTCGCGCAGGGCCTCGTGAGTCGAACGCACGCCACTGTCTAGCCCGCCGATGGTGATGCCCGCGCCGTTGATGTTCAGCTCGGTCTGCACCCGGTCAGCACCGATTTTGTTGATGTTCCATTCAACCGCATTGACCTGGGCTTCCTGCGTGCCCGCCATGGGCACATCCAGCTGGATGGGCGTGTCCAGTTCAATCGAACTGACGCGGTTCCAGGCCCGCAGCGCGTTCACCGCCTGCTGGGTAGCGGTGATAGAAAAGCCGTTGAAAGCGGCATAGGCTTGCACCGCAGTGATTTCGCTGCCGAGGCCCTGGGCCTGGATGAAGCCCTGGAGAGCGGCCTGGTTGCGGTCTGCCCGTTCGCGCAGCAGCCGGTTCACTTCAATCCGGCGCTGAAGCTTGTCTACAATGCCCCGCGCCCGGTCAACCTGGGCCTGAGTACCGTCATCGGTTACACCAACAAGAAATGTTGCCGTGGCCCCTGGTTGGGCCTGGACCAGCCATGCGGAAGCCGCTCCGTTCACCATCGAGCCGGATGCTACCGGCACCATCTGGGCCTGGGTTGAAACTGCTAATGCCAGTATGGCGAGCAGCGTCAACACACCAATCCATCGAACCGTTTGCGCACGTCCCATCAGGTCGCTCCTTTGTGCTAAAACAAGGCGATACCGAAAAGAGTGGCTAGAAAGTTGGGAAAGACGAGTGAATTGTGAAAGAGAGGTAAAGCTACTATAGCAGAAAATGAAGAATTTGCAACTAGTAGCCCTGGTAAATGTATAGATTGTCATCAGGCGGCTGGCTGTTTTTACCATTTACTCTGGGGAGGAGTGCCGCCGGGTTGAAACGGCACTCCTCGGCCAGGCCACCGCTACCGTGTGCGGACGCTGGTAGCGACTGAACCGTTAGAAAAACCAGCACTATTGAATGACTGTAAGCGGTAGTTGTACCATGTGCGTGCCCGTAGGCCCGTGTCCTGGAAGCTGGTCACATTCGCGCCAACAGTCGCAATCACCGTAAAGTTTGAGCAGAACAGGCCCTGGCAGCGCTCGATGCGGAAACCGGTTTCGTTGTTAGAGTTGTCTGTCCAGCTCAGGTTCACCTGGCTGCTGCTGACAGCAGTCGCCACCAGGTTGGTGGGCATGGTTGGTGGGGGAATGGGCGTCGGCGTGGGTGTGTTGGTGGGAATGGGGATGGGCGTGCCACCCTGGGCCGCTACCACCGCTTCGTAGGCGCGCACCTGGCCCGCGCCATGCAGATTGTTGGGCACGCCGGAACTGTCGCAGAGCGTAGCGGCCACCGGCAAGGCAGTGTTTCTGAGATGGGCAACCACTTGCTCATAGGTCTGGTTTGGGTTGGCCTGCAACATCAACGCAATCACCCCGGCCACATGAGGCGCAGCGAAGGCCTGATCAGCGTAAGGTTCAAAGGAAATATCATATTCTGAGGTGATGTTACTACCTGTGCCTGGTGCAACCAGGTCTGGCTTTCCAGGGCCAAACGGCGACGGGCCACGACTCAAGTTGGGAAAGGTGTTAGTTTCTTGCGCCCCCACGCCGAGCACGTTGGCGTAGCTGGCGGGCGCGTTGACGGTGCCACAGGCTGGCCCGGTGTTGCCATTGGCGAAGACGGGAAAGATACCAGCATTAAGCCAGTTGTTTACCGGCTGCTGAAAAATGGTATCAGCGCCATTGGCGAAACCCCAGGAGTTGTTGATGATGTCGGGGGCGTTGGCCGGATTGCCGCCGGGGGCCAGGAACCAGTCGAAACACTCCAGAATATCGGTTTGAGTCCCCACGAGAGATATGTTAAAGGCTTTACAGGCAATCCACCGGGCGTCGGGCGCAGCACCACGGGCGAATCCATTCGCCGCCATAATGCCGACCCCGGTGGTGCCACGACTCGCAGTATCAGCAGGCCCCGTCCAGCCGTCCAATGCATCAAACCAGCAGTTGGTGTTGCTGCCGGTGCCGAAGCACTTGTATTGCCGGGCAATATCAGAGTGAAAGAAAACGCCAGTGTCGAGGCTGCCCACGGTCACGCCAACGCCAGTGATATTTAACTCGGTGTGTACACGTTGAACGCTTGCCATACCCGTAGACTGCGTTTGTGCGTCAAATGTCTGCGGTTGGCTTTGTGTCGCCGTCGCAGCCGTTGGGGTTGAGGTTGGGGTTGGCGCGACCTGAGTTGTTCGGGCTGGCCCGGTTGTTACTGGCACATCCAGTTCAATCGCGCTGACACGATTCCATGTGCGGAGTGCTTCCACCGCTTGAGAGGTGGCGCTGATGGAGAAGCCGTTAAAGGCCGCAAAGGTCTGCACGGCGCTGATCTGGCCGCTCACATTCTGGTTTTGAATGAACGATTGCAATGCCGCCTGGTTGCGGGCGGCCCGCTCGCGCAGCAGCCGGTTCACTTCGGTGCGGCGCTGGAGTTTGTCGCCAATACTCCTGGCTCCATCGGCCTGGGCCTGGGTGCCGTCGTCGGCGAGAGTGACGAGAAAGGTGGCCGTTGCACCCGGCTGGGCCTGAGCCAGCCATTGGGTTGCGGCGGGGCCGAGGGTGGGGGGGCTGTTGACAGAGTTGAGGGCGGGCGGGCGGCTGGCAGCGCCGCTGGTGCGCATGGGCAGCAACGACAGCAGCACGGCAACAAGGGCAATCAGACCAGACCAGTGGAGCAGACCGAGTTTCAACATGCGTTCCTCCTTTGTGTTACAACTACCAGATTTTTAG
>JALONX010000691.1 GCA_025454695.1 Chloroflexaceae bacterium | reverse complement strand
CAGCTCTAAGCGTCCCGCAAATTCACTTACCCAAACTTGCGCGGCGGCCACGGCAGCGGCATCCCAATCGGTGGCCACAACGGAGGCACCCGCCGCCAACAACGCCCGCGTATGCCCGCCACCCCCCAAAGTGCCATCGGCCACATACTGGCCAGAAATTTCCCCGAACGCCGCCACGGCTTCGTGCAGCATGACGGGTATGTGGTGGGGCATGGTCACCTCATACCCCACTTCGAGGCCAACGCCTAGCGCCTGCTTTATGGGCATTTGGTATAAAATTGCTAGTACCTTCAGGCTACCTTCTTGTATAAGCTTCTCTACGAGCTGTAAGGAAAGTTTACTGCCCGTGCCAGAAACCCTCCCCCAACTTCAATTTCGGAGCATCTTTATCTCTGATGTGCACCTGGGGGTTCCCGAGTGCAAGGCGGCTCAGGCGTCCCACTTCCTGCGGAACACCCTCTGCGACCGCCTCGTGCTCAATGGCGACATCATTGACGCATGGCATCTGACTCGTTCGGGCGGGTGGAACAAGGGACACACCCATTTTGTGCGCACGGTGCTGCGCAAGATGGAGAAGGAGAACACCGAGGTGATCTACCTGCGTGGCAACCACGATGATATCCTGGACCGTTTCCTCCCCCTGCGACTGGAGAATCTCCAACTCACCGACGAATACATTCATCGCACGGTGAATGGCGACTACCTGGTGGTTCACGGTGACGGCTTTGACGCGGTGACCACTCGGCACCCGTGGCTGGCCAAGGTCGGCGCGGTGGGCTACAACATGCTGCTGCGGGTGAACCGCCTCTACAACGGCTGGCGGCGATTGCGGGGGAAGGAGAGCTTTTCCCTGAGTCGCTGGGTGAAACTGAAGGTGAAGTCAGCGGTCAATTTCGTGGGCCGTTACGAGGAGCAGTTGCAGCAACTGGCCGAGTGGAAAAAGTGTCAGGGCATCATCTGCGGGCACATTCACCAGCCGGCTGACAAGCGGGTCGGCAGCGTCCACTACCTGAATTCGGGTGACTGGGTGGAGTCGCTGACGGCCGTGTTGGAAAATGAGAACGGTGTGTTCGAAGTGATCACCTACGATGACTTTTGCGAGCGCACGGGGCGCCAACGCAAGGGTGACACGGGGTCGTTGACTTCTTGAGGCGCGGCTGCGCTCAAGGCCGGGCTAGATAAACGGCCCCCAGAGGAGGAATGTCCACAACCAAGCTGCGGGGCTGGTTTTGCCACGGCGTTTCGGTGGTGAGCAGCAGCGGGGCATTGCGGACATTGGAACCGCCGAACTCGATGGCGTCTGTATTCAGGAGTTCCCGGTAAGCCCCGGCATCGGCGACGCCCAGGCGATAGGCCTTGCGCGGAACCGGAGTGGCGTTGACCACGATGTAGATCCGTTCGCCGTCGGGCCCCGTGCGCACAAACGGGAACAGGCTGCCGTCCGCGTCATTGGCATCCAGCCATTCAAAGCCACCGGGCTGGTGGCACAGAGCGTGCAGCGCAGGGCGGCTGGTGTAGAGTTCATTCAGGGTGGCGACGAGCTTTTGCAGACCGGCATGTTCCGCGCCCAGGAACAGGTGCCAGTCCAGGCTGCGCTCATGCGACCACTCGTTCCACTGGCCAAACTCGCCGCCCATGAAGAGCAGCTTTTTGCCGGGGTGCGCCCACATCCAGGCATAAAACATGCGCAGGTTGGCAAACTTTTGCCAGCGGTCGCCCGGCATCTTGTTGATCATGGAGCCCTTGCCATGAACGACCTCATCGTGGCTGAGCACGAGGATGAAGTTCTCGTCATAGGCGTAAAGCATCGAGAAGGTGGCTTCACCGTGATGATACTTCCGGTGCACCGGGTCATGAGCCACGTAGCGCAGGGAGTCATTCATCCAGCCCATGTTCCACTTGAAGCCAAACCCGAGACCGCCGGAGTCGATCGGTTTGGAAACGCCGGGCCAGGCGGTGCTTTCTTCCGCGACGATGGTCGTGCCAGGGTGCTCCTCGTAGCAGACGCGGTTGAGCTCGCGCATGAAGGCAATGGCGTCCAGGTTCTCGCGGCCACCGAACGCATTGGGAACCCATTCGCCCTCATTGCGTGAGTAGTCCAAATAAAGCATGGAAGCCACGGCATCGACGCGGAGACCGTCGATGTGATACTCGCGCAACCAGAACAGGGCATTGGCCACCAGGAAGTTGCGGACCTCGTTTCGCCCGTAGTTGAAGATGAGGGTGCCCCAGTCCTGATGCTCGCCTTGGCGGGGATCGGCGTGCTCAAACAGGGCGGTGCCGTCAAAGCGGGCGAGCCCGTGGGCGTCCTTGGGGAAGTGACCGGGCACCCAGTCGAGAATCACCCCGAGGCCGTTCTGATGGCAGCGGTCCACGAACGCGCGGAACTCGTCAGGCGTGCCGTAGCGGCTGGTGGGGGCGTAGTAGCCGGTCACTTGATAACCCCAGGAGCCGTCAAAGGGATGCTCCGCCACGCCCATGAGCTCCAGGTGAGTGAAGCCGAGGTTCTTGACGTAGGGGATCAATTCGTCCGCCATCTCCAGCCAGGACTGCCAGCGGTTGTTGTCGGCTGGCACCCGTTTCCACGACCCCGGATGCACCTCGTAGATGCTCATGGGATGGCTGTAGAGATGGCGCGACGCGCGGGCCTGCATCCACGCCGAGTCTCCCCAGGTGTAGCGCCCCAGGTCGTAGGCGAGGCTGGCGGTCAGAGTGCCGTGCTGGGAAAAGAAGGCGAAGGGGTCGCTCTTGGTCAAAAGGTGGCCTTCGGAACTCAGCAGCTCGAACTTGTAGTGCGTGCCCGCCGGGATGGACGGGATGAAGATCTCCCAGATGCCGGACTCGATGCGCAGGCGCATGGGATGCACGCGGCCATCCCAGTTGTTGAAATCACCCACCACACTCACGCGGCGCGCATTGGGCGCCCAGACGGCAAAGCGGATCCCGGAGATGCCGTCGATTTCATCAGGATGCGCTCCCAGACAGTCGTAAAGGCGGCGGTGGGTGCCTTCGCGAAAAAAGTACATGTCCTGGTCCCCGAGCAGCGGCCGAAACGCATAGGGATCGGGCGTGCGCCAGTGGCCGCCTTCGAAGTTCTCATATTCCCACTCGTAGCGGCCATGGGCGTGAGCGGGGTCGATTTCGAGATCGAACAAGCCGTAGTGGTGGGACTTCTCCGCTTCGATGCCTGCGGCGGCTCCCTCGGGCCAGAACCAAGCCCGCCGGGCGCTGGGCTGGAAAGTCCGCGCCACCTTGCGGCCATCGTCCAGCGTGTGGCAGCCCAGGAAGCCAAAGGCGTTTCCATGACGGGCTTCGAGCAGGGCAACGACTTCAGGCTGAGGGGAGAGTGGGCGGCTCATCGCTTTTTGATACCTGCCAGAAGCCGGGGCTCAAGGTGTTCTTTGCAGAGAACACGCCAGTCGTGCTGCCTCCAGACCCGGCGGCGCGCCGTGAGGCTGGGTTCTTGACCGGCCCAGGCAGCGACTTGGTCGGCCAGGACCTCCGGGCGGACGTCCGGCGCAAACCTGTGCGCGGCGGTTGCGCCCAGCACCTCGCGGTGCACTGGAAGGTCACTGCACCAGACCGGCAGCCGGTGCTGCAGCGCCTCCAGCAGAGGCAGGCCGAAGCCCTCGCTGAAGCTGGGAAAAAACAGCGCGTCAGCCAGGGCGTAGAGACCGGGCAGATCGGCGTCTGTGAGGGGCGTTTCAGCGCCAGCGAACACCACCTGGCGGGAGACCTGCGCGGCAGAGGCCAGTTGGGTCAGTTCATCGAAGTAGCGGCTGCCGTCGGCTTGATGCGGGTCGGGCGCGCCGGTGACAATCAGACGGGCATCGAGACCGCGGGCGGCCAGGGCGGCGACGAGGCGGATGCCGAGCTCGATGTTTTTCCGCCGCACCAGACGGGCGGGCTGGAGGAGGAGGAGCTGGCTCTGCCAGAGATCGTGCGCCGTGGCCAGTTGGCGGAGGGTTGCCGTCAGGCCCA
>JALONX010000050.1 GCA_025454695.1 Chloroflexaceae bacterium | reverse complement strand
TCGCCCCGCTCCTGAGCGGTGCTGTCGGCATAGAGCATGTCAAAGCTCCACATGGTGAATTGAATGTAGATGCCGTTCTGGGCAGCCTGTTTGATTGCATCCGCCATCGTGCTGAGGAAGCGTTCGTCCAGCCCCGTCACTTTGCCGCCGCTGGGGGCATCGAACTCCGGTGCCCCTCGACCATCGGCAAACACCCACCAGCGCACGCTATTGGCCCCGCTCTCTTTCAGGCGCGCAAACATGGCTCCGGCTTTTGCCGGGTCGTAGGTGTGCTGGCCCCATGCCTCCACCGTGCCAAAATCGGCCCCGAAGCCGCCGTTGAGCCAGGGTACGTTGGCCCCGGAAAGAAACCAGCGCCCGTCGGCGAAGGGCACCAGGTGCTTGCCGCCAGTGGCAACTGTGCATGGGCTGGGCACGGGCGTCGGTTCAGGCGTGGGCAGGATGGGGGTTGGTCTGGGCGGAACCGCCGTTGGCGGCGGAGCGGCTGTCGTGGGGTTCTGGGCCACCTGTGGCGATTGTTGAGGGCCGCCACATGCGGCAAGCAGACTAGCGAGAATTAGAAAAAGCAGCGCCGGGCGCGTTTTGTTGATAATTCTGGAGCCAAACAAGTGCATCTATTATATAACTTTCTAGCATGTAGAACCGCTTCCATTGGCATTATAGCTATAGTTCAGCAGAAAGACAGTAAACTTTTTATAACATCCTGCTACGTTTGGATGATTAAGATGTCATTTATCGAAGCTGTTGATCCGCGAAGGGCGCGAAGACACGCAAAGATTACATTTTTCTTCGCGCCGCTTCGCGTCTCTTCGCGTATCGCCTAGCGCCCGTAGCGCCAGCGCAGGTAGTGCTGGCCGACATTGCCCATCTCCACCCGCCAGTTGGGGTCGTTGTCGGGCGTGTAGGTCAGCACGCGACGCTCGAAGGCCTGTACCAGCACGTCCCGCTCCACTCCGCCAATCCTGGCCCGCGTCCAGTAGGGGTCGCTAATGGGCAGCCCCAACGCAAACACCCAGTCGAGGATTTGCCCCTGGCGGTAGCCGCCGTTCTCCCAGACCACGCCGCGCTGCGCAAAAAAGCGCATGAAGACCTGGGGGATGTTACGGCCCAGCGTGGCCTCATAGCTGTCATAGGTCACGCCGTAGCGGGCTAGACGGGCGTCCTCGGCGGTGCTGCCGTCCTTGGCGAGGGTGGCGATGACTGGCTGGCCGCGCCGTTCGGGCGAGCGGGCCGGGTTGGTGGGGAAGGCCACGCTGCGCAGCGAGCGGTAGGTCGGCGCGGTGGGATTTTGCGGGGCCGGGTCGCCCGCCAGCGCTTCTTCGGCAGGGCCACGCTCCTCGAAACGGTTCTCACCCAGGCGCACCCGCCCGTCGAGCAGTTCCACCACGAGCAGGCCATTGGTCACAAACCATTGGTTGCGTGGGGCCGCCGGGTCGTTGATCTCCATGCGGCTCTTGTCGAAATACTGCACCAGGCGGGAACCGCCGGGCAGGCCGTCGTAGGCTTCGCGCAGGCCGTTGGTCAACGGTTGCGGCCCCCACAGCCACGAACGCGGCGTGAGGCCCGGCGCACCCTGAGCCAGCGGCTGATCCGTCCGCTGCCACAGCCCCTGGAAGGCCGCGTCGGCGTAGCTGCCGTCCGAGGGCTGTGGGCCACCGCCCGGTGGTTGCGGCTGCGGCGTGGGCGACGGCGGCACCGGCGACGGTGTGGGCGGCACCGGCGTATTCGGCGTAATCAGGTAGACCGGACTCGGCCCGAGGTCGAGCACAAAGCGCCCATTGCTGGCGCTCACGGCCCGGCTGCCGCCGTCACGATCCACCAACTGGCCCTGAGTCGCGCCGCTGGGCACGCCCACCTGGCCGCCCTGGGGTGCCCACAGCAGCTGCACCAGCTCGCCGCCACGGGCAAAGCCCACGCCATAGGCCTCTGCGCCGCTCACGGCGGTGATGTCATCGAGATAGATCGTGCCCGAACGACTGGCGCTATCCGGCTCATCATCCAGTACAATCGCCGCCAGGCTGGCCGGGTAATCGAGTTGCAAGTTGCCACTGCCGCTGACGCGATTAAACGACTCAACCGGGCCGTTGATGGCGGTGGACAGGAACTGCCAGCCCGCCCCGCCCACAAAGCCAAGCCGGTATTGCAGCGTTTCGCCCTGGGCGTCGCGCAGCCAGAGTTTGACCGAACTACCGCTACCGTCGCCATAGACCCACATGCCAAGCTGGCTCGGCGTGCCCGGCAAGTTGATGCGTGGCTGGGGCAGAAAGACCACAAAGTCGTTGCCACCACCAGGGAAGTTGTAGTCGAGCCGAGCCGAAAAACTGCCACTGCGCTTCTGCTCGCCGCTCTGGTTGAGCGTGCCGTTGGGCTGGTCGCCCCGCCGCCATGTGCCAAACTGCTCAAAATCCACCACCACCTGCCGCTCGCCCAGGTCGCGCAGGCCCGCCATGCTGCTGCCAGCAAGCTGTTGATGTAACACCCGCAGGGCATTGCGGGCCGGTTTGGGCTGGCTCATGTCGGTGCGCCCGCCGCCAAAGCGGTAGAGTCCATACATGTTGCGGTCTGAGTCGTCTTTGAGTTTATACCAGAAGATGCGTTCGGCCCCTGCCGCCCGCAGCAGCGCCATCGCCCGCACCAGGTAGCGGGCCTGGTTCTCCTCATTGGTCTGCCCCGCCGGGTCGCGGTCGCTCGGCCCGGTGGCCCAGCCAAACTCCGTCACCCACACCGGCTTGGAGCCAACCGAGTCGCTCAAGGTTTTGGCCGCCACCACGCCCGCCGCGCCAATCTGGCCCGCTTCGGGCGTGAAGGGATCGACGTAGGGATGCACGGCCAGAATATCGAACGAACCCCATGCGCCGCTGGCGGCCACACCGCGCAAAAAGCTCAAGTCGAACGAAACCGTGCCCGCGATCAGCACACGGGCATCGGGGTTGGCGGCTTTAATTGCCGGGTAGACTGTTTTGAGCAGAGTAGCGTAAGCCGCCGGGTCGGGGGCGGGCTGCCAGTAGGTGGCGTTTTCCGGCTCGTTCCACACCTGCCAGTGGCTGATGCGGCCTCGGTAACGCTCTACCACACGGGCGGCAAACGCGGCAAAGGTCTGGGGGTCGGGCGGGTAGAACGAGGGATCGCTAAAACCGTCGCCGGGGAAGGGCGTGGCCCAGCCTACCGCCGGGTTGAGCAGGCCCACAATCTGAATGCCACGGGCTGAGAGCAAGTCTACCATGCGGTCATTAAAACCCCAGTCGAACTGGCCGGGGCGGGCTTCGATGCGGTGCATCTGGAACTCTTCCCGCGCCCAGCCCACGCCGGTCTGAGCCACGGCATCAGCAGCACTTTCCAGCGTTTCAAACACCGGGTAGCGCGAGGCAATATGGCTGTTGACCCCAAAGGCCGAGTCAATTGGCGCCGCCGCCGTGGGCTGAGCCGCTGGCAAACTGGCCAGCAGCACCACGCAGAGCAGCACGAACAAAACAAGTCGTTGCATAACCATCCTTCACCATTGCAGATTGCAGATTGTAGATTGCAGATTTGCACGTTGGGAACGTGCATGAACGACTTGTGTGTAGCATTCTACGGCCCCTCGTGGCTATAGCCTGATAGTCCTGCTGTGCCCTGGTACGACCGAAATTATGAAGTATGAATGATGAGGTATGAAGAATCAAGAATCAAGAACCAAGAACCAAGAACCACACCTGCCCTGCCGCTCAACCCTTCAATGCTTCAGGTCAGGCAGGCTCACGAAGCTCAAAGCTGAAGGGAACCAAGAACTAAACTGGTTTCACATCGGCAAATGAAGGAACTGGTTTTCATACGCTCCGAACCAGTTCCTTCATTTCCTTCATTTCCTGTTCTGTTCTCTGCGTCCTCTGCGGCCTCGGCGGTGAAAACACTTCATACGTCATACTTCATACGTCATACTTCTCTTCCTCGCTTCTCGTGCGAGCACCGCCAGCAGCAGCAGCAGCGCCCAGACATACCAGCCCAACTCCGTCAGAATCGGGGGCAGCCAGGCAAAAAAGTAGGCCGTGGTGTAGGGCACCACGAGCATCGCCGCCGCCACCCACTCCGGCCACGTCCAGCGGCGCTGAAACAGCACCGGCAGCAGCAGCACGGTGTAGCCGACCCATGCAATCGGCGAGGCCAGCAGCGAGGTGAGCAGGGCTAAGCCACTGACGGCCAGCACGGAAGGGCGGTAGCGCCAGGCCCACCAGGCCAGCGCCAGCAGCAGCGCCCCCGCCAGCACCAGGCCCAGCCAGGGCAGGCCCACTCGGTCGCCCAGGCCCGGCAGCGACGTGTTAATCATCAGCGAACGACCGGCAAATGCGCCGCTCGCTTCAGCCCATTGCAGGTAGATCGTGGGCGGGTAGCGCAACAGCGGCAGCAGGCTCAAGATGCCAACCATACCAATGGCCGCCCCAGCCGCCGCCCAGTGGCTCGCCAGCAACAACAGCGCGGGCCAGACCGCAAAATTCGGTTTGATGGCCACAATCAGGCCGATAAGCACGCCAGCCAGCAACGGACGGCCTTTTTGAAAGGCGATAATCGCCAGAGTCGCTGCCAGCAGCAATGGCACATAAATCTGGCCCAGCTCCAGCGTATGCCAGAAGCCCGCCAGGCTCAAGGCCCATGCAACCCGGAGCGGCGTGGCATAGCGCGGGTAGGCCCGCGCCAGCGTTACAATCACCGCCACATAGAGCAGCAGCGACACGACGTACCAGATACGAAAGGCCGTTATTGGGTTGGACTGAGCCAGCAGTTCAAACAGCAGGAGTGAAACGGGAGGGTTGAGGTTGGGCGAAACAAGTGTGGCCCCGATCTCTTCGTTATAGGGCCGAAACACCAGCGGATAGTCGCCGCTGTAGGGGTTGAGACCCGCCGCCGCCGCTTGCCCGGAGGCAACAAACGAGCCAAAATCGTACAAACCATGTCCACTTAAGGGCCACGAGGCAACCAGGCCACATATCATTGCAATCAGCAACATGCTCCACGCGAGCAAACGCACACCAGGGTGACACACGTGCATTGGCACCTCCTTTCATCGCCGCAACGTTGCAGCAAGAAGTGTGCCATTACAAAAAGAATCTCACAAAGACACAAAGACCACAAAGGAACCCAAACACATGGCCTGCTAGAGACACCTTAGGGCCTTTGTGCCTTTGTGAGAGCTGTTACATTCAAGCATCATGGAGGAATTCCAGCAGGGCTGCCGTCGTCTCAGCGGGCACTTCTTCCGGCAGGTAGTGGCCACAAGGCAGGGCCGCACCGCGCACGTCGCTGGCGTAGTCGCGCCACACCGCCAGCACATCGTAGGCGTGGTGAATGCGACCCTTCGCCCCCCACAGCGCCAGCAGCGGGCAGTCAACCCGGCGGTGGCGGTCGGCTCGGTCGTGTTCCAGGTCAATCGAGGCAGCAGCCCGGTAGTCTTCACAACTGGCGTGAATCGTCTCGGGCGTGAAACAGCGCTCGTACTCCGCCATAGCTGCCGGGGCGAACTTCTCCAGCGGTGTGCCCCAGCCGCCCAGCTTGCGCCGAATGTAGTAGAGCGGGTCGCTGCCAATCAGGCGCTCCGGCAGGTCGTAGGGTTGAATAAAGAAAAACCAGTGGTAGTAGGCCGTGGCCATGCCCTGGTCAATCGTTTGAAACACATGCAGCGTCGGCGCAATGTCCAGCACGGCCAGCCGCGTCACCCGCTCCGGCGCATCCAGCGCCATGCGATGGCCCACCCGCGCACCCCGGTCGTGGCCCACCACCGCGAATGTGTTGAAGCCCAACGCCTGCATCACCGCAATGCCGTCCTGCGCCATGGCCCGTTTGCTGTAAGTGGCGTGGTCAGGCGTGCCGAAGGGCTTACTGCTATCGCCGTAGCCCCGCAAATCCATGGCAACCACGGTGAAGTGGCGAGCCAACTCTGGTGCTACCATGTGCCAGATGGCGTGAGTCTGGGGGTAGCCGTGCAGCAGCAACACGGGCGGGCCGCTGCCGCCATGCACCAGGTTGATGGAGACATCGGGGGCGGTCTGGATTTGCGTGCGGGTGAAGTTCTCGAACATGACAAGTCTTTCTATCAACAGTCACGATTGCCTTTACTCGCCGTCAAGACGGGTTGTTTGGCCCACGTAGGGCAGCCCACGAGTAGATTCCTGGCGATACCAGACCCGTATCACATGGTAGTTTGAAAAGGACGTTGTTCCGGGCACATCCATCCGCGTCGTCAGCGTTTCGGTGTCCTCTTCCGGTAGGCTTGAAACCAACACCGTTTCAACGTTGAGCACATCAATCTGGCTCTGTTCAATCCACTGGTTCACGCGGCTTACAACCTCCTGCAAATGCTCATACTCATTGACCATACCCAGAAAACGTTTGCGTTGGCGTTGGGGAATAAAATCACGAAATGCGATCAGCATACGAGTCTCCTGGTATTCCATGTCCGCGCCCTTCGATACGGCCTACGGCCTGCTCAGGATGCTACAATTGTGCTTTGTGAGCCGCGTTCGTAGCATTGCCTCAGTTCGCCTAAGCGTAGCACACGAAATATTGTTTTTCAAATAGGTTGTAGGGAGAAACATGTTGCACTTCATCAGCACGAGTCTGCGCCTGCTGCTGCTGCTTGCCCTTGGCTATGGGCTGCTGTGCGGGGCGCTTTTTCTGTTGCAGGAACGGCTGATTTTCTTTCCGCAGCGCGATGGGCCAGGCACGCGCTACGAGTTTGGTGTTCCCGTCGAGGAAGTTTTTATTTCTGTAGATGGAGCACAGCTGCACGCCCTGCACTTTCGCGCGCCGGAGGCGGCAGGGGTGGTGCTCTACTTGCACGGCAACGCCGGGAGCCTGCGCTCCTGGGGCGCACTGGGGCCAGCCTTTGTGCGGCGCGGCTACGACGTGCTGATGGTGGACTACCGGGGCTACGGCCAGAGCAGCGGCAGCATTAGCGACGAGGCCCAGCTGCACCGTGACATGGCCGCTGTCTACCGCTGGCTGCTAGAGCGCTACGCCGAGGAGCAGGTGGTGGTCTATGGGCGCTCGCTGGGGAGCGGCCTGGCAGTGCGGCTAGCTGCCGAGAACCGCCCGCGCCTGCTGATTCTGGAAAGTCCTTACAACAGCCTGGAGGAGATTGCCCTGGCCCAATTCCCCTTTGTGCCGCCGTTTCTGCTGAAATACCCGCTGCGGAGCTACCAGTGGATCGGCCAGGTGCAGTGCCCCATCGTGATCTTCCACGGCACCAACGACGAGGTCATCCCCTTCGCCTCCGGCCAGCGCCTGGCAACTCACGCCACCGCGCCGCTCACGCTTATCGCCATCGAGGGCGGCGACCACAATGATCTGGGGCGCTTCCCGGCGTATCAGCAGGGACTCACCGAGGCCCTGGGACGGTGAAAACCACGGTTCATCATTGTAGAGCCGTAAGATATAGGGGTTGGATGCGGCGCTGGGGCCGTGAAAACCACGGCTCATCATTGTAGAACCGTAAGGCGCTGGGGCCATGAAAACCGTGGTTCATCATTGTAGAGCCGCCACATCGGTCGGCCCCTACAGCGTTACGCACTCATCGTTCATCGTTTGCTCTGGCCTCGGTCTCCCGTCTTCCGCCTTCGGTCAATAGTCGAGCGGACGCAGGTAATACTCGCCGATGGCGGTTGAGCTGAGCATGGCGGCGCTGGGCAGGTGGCGCTTCCAGTGGGTGCTGTCCAGGCGGCGCTTCACCAGAGCCACTTCGGTGGGGGCGAAGCCCAGGTTAGCCAGGCGCTCGGGCGGGTAGCCCTGCAACAGGAAGTGCAGAATGCGGTCGGCCTGGGGGTAGCTGATGCCGAAGTCGGCCTCATCGGTCTGGCCCACAATCAGGTCGGCGCTGGCGGGCTTTTCCACAATCACGCTGGGCACGCCCACATGGCGCGAAAGCTGCCAGACCTGGCTCTTAAACAGGTCGCCCAGCGGGTTCACCGGCGGCGAGTCGTCGGCGTGCCAGGTGTAGTAGCCGAAGAGTCGTTCGGTTTTGTTGCCGGTGCCGATGGGCAATGCCCCCAGCTTTTGCGAATGGTCGAATAACACTATCATGCGCGTGCGGGCCATAATGTTGCCCTTGCGCCGCCCGTCCATTTCCGGGTCGAGGCTAGCGTAGCCATCAACAGCAGCACTTATGTCAACTATGGTGCTGCGCAGGCCCAGGTCATCAATCACCAGTTGGGCGTGTTCCAGGCTTTCGCGGCTGCTGGTTCGGTAGGGCATGCGGATAGCCAGCACATGCTGTGGCCCAAAGGCCTCGGCACAGAGATAGGCGACCAGTGCCGAGTCTACCCCGCCGGACAGGGCAATCACCACATCCTGAAAACCGCGCCGTCGCGTCACCTCATCGCGCAGAAACTCCACCAGCCAGCGCCGGGTCAGCTCCGGGTTGATGGTGAGAATCTCACTCGCGGTGGGGTCGAACGCGGGAGCCTGTACCACCGGTAATTGAGAATTGAGAATTAAGAATTGAGAAGGCGGCATTGATCCATCATGCTGCGTTTTCACCATTCTCAATTCTGCATTCACCATTCCGCTGTCCCACGCCACCGCCGCAGACTCACGCCGCCCGGCGCGGGCCAGTTCGGCCTGAATGTGGGGCAGCATGGTGCCAAGGTCGGCCAGCAGCGGCGTGTCGGCACGGGCCAGCGGCAGGTCGTCAAGTTCAATCGTTGCGGTAATCAGGGCGTCGTCCCACAGCGGGCCGTTGACCAGCACATCGCCCCGTGGCCCCATGACGAAGGAACCGCCGGGGAAACCCTTGCCACCCTCGAAGCCCACCAACTGGGCCAGGGCCACAAACATGCCATGTTCGTCGGCGATGCGGCGGGCCAGGTCTTCCCAGTGTTCCACGTTGCTGGGCCGTGTACCGGCCATGCCCCGCGCTGGCGAGGCGCTGACCAGAAACACCATTTGCGCCCCGTCCAGCGCGGCGATGGTGCCACTGACGTTGTGCCAGGCGTCCTCGCAAATCAGGATGGCGGCTCGGCCCCAGGCAGTGTCAAATGCGGCAATCTGGTGGCCTGCCTCCACAAAACGGGCTTCATCAAACACGCCGTAGGTGGGGAGGAAAACTTTGCGATGCACATGTTTCACCGGAGAACCGAGAACCGAGAACCGAGAACCAATCTCCTGGGGTTGGTTCTCGGTTCTTGGTTCTTGGTTCTTTCCGAGGGTTGCATACAGGGCGCTGTTGTAGTAGTGGTCGCGGTAGCGCTCGTAGAAGCCGACAACGATGTCGAGGGGTGGGGCGCTGTCGCCCAGGGCCACCCGATAAGCGGCGTCAAGCTCAGCGGCGACCTGCCCGGCGGGGCGGGCTACATCGCGCACGCCGCCTTCGAGGAAGTAGCCGGTGAGAAAGGTTTCGGGCAGCACCAGCACATCGGGGCGCTGGGGCAGGCTGGCGAGTTGGGCGAACACGGCCTGAAGCCGGGCCAGGTTCGCCATGTAATCGCCCTTCTTCGGGCGCAGCTGGGCCAGGGCTAGATTGAGTTGCATGAAAGACTCCTATGTTTACGGCGGAGGACGCGGAGGAAGACCGAAGACCGGAGCCAGAATTGACGATTGACGATTGCGTACCATTCGTAATTCGTAATTCGTAACTCGTAACTCCTTGGCAAGACCGCCGCAGTGAAATGAAAACCTCCGCGCCTCTGCGGTGCATTATTGCCGTAGTTCGGCGCGGACTTCCATTAGAATGTTGCCGAGCATGTTTTTGCCGGTGCCATCGGTGCCGCAGCCCCAGTAGTAGTCGCTGCTGGTGGCCTCAATCAGCTCCTCGTCGCCGGTGTCTAGCAACGTCTGACGAATGTCGGCGTGGGCGCGGAACTTGGCCCGCACGGCCTCGCGCATCACATCGTTCTTTACCTGCTCCCAGTCGGGGCGCAGGGGGCGGGTGCGCTGGCGACCCATGTTGGCAGCGTCTTTGGGAGTTCTGGCCTGGCGAACCGCTTCTTCATGCGCGGTTCCGGCGAACTTCTGGGCCTGGAAGTAGTGTTCGCTGGTGCGCCACCATGTGCCCTTTAGCTCAAAGCCGTGGGCCGAGAAGTTGGAAAAGCAGCCATACGCATCGCGAGTGCTGTAAAAATAAATCGGCATATATTTTCCTCTTTTTACCACCGAGGGCACGCAGGGCGCGGAGAAAACAAAAAACTCTGCGTTCTCTGCGTCTCTGCGGTGAACTATAGCTCACCCACTCTTGCTTTCCACCCGGTCTTCGCGCCAGCGGAAGACGAACTGTTTGTCACTTCGGTTGGGCTTAAAGCGCCAGAGCCGGGTGGGCCGACCGCGCCCTTCGCGCATGAAGGTAGTTTCTTCCAGCACGTCGGCTTCTTTGATTTTGCGGTAAAAATTGCCCTTGTCCAGCTTTTCGCCCAGAATTTGCTCGTAGGTGTGCTTCAGTTCGAGAATGCTGAAATACTCAGGTAGCAACTGAAAGGCCAGCGTGGTGTATTCCAGCTTGGAGCGCAGCCGCGAGATGGCGAATTCAAGGATTTTCTCGTGGTCGAAGGCCAGGGCCGGGGGCAATTCGCGCACCGGGAACCAGCGCACGTCGGTGCTTTCGTCGCTCACCCGCAGCTTCTGGGCATCAAAACGCACCAGGGCAATGTAAGCCACGCTGATTACACGGGTGCGCGGATCGCGGCCAGGGTCACCAAAGGTGAAAAGCTGCTCCAGGTAGACATCGCGCACGCCGGTTTCTTCTTCCAGCTCGCGGCGGGCGGCCTGTTCCAATGCTTCGTCCATGTTCACAAAGCCGCCAGGAATGGCCCAGTAGCCCTCGTAGGGCCAGTGGCCGCGCTTCACCAGCAGCACATGCAACTCACGGTTGTAGAGCGTAAAAATCACCACGTCCACCGTCACCGATGGGCGTTCATATTTGCTCGGGTCGTAGGTGGAGGCGTCGTCCGCCATAGGTTAACTCCTATTTAGTGTCTATTACACACTAATTATAGGGCAGAAGTGAGGGCATGTCAAGAGCTTGACGGACATCCGACCAAAGACCGAAGACCGAAGACCGGAAACATCAGAGCGATGAGTGTTGAGTGCTGAGTAATCCGCAATCTGCAATCTACAATCTGCAATCTGCAATTGCTTTGCGCCTCTGCGTCTCTGCGTTTCCCTCCGGCTAATCTCCAACCTACTGTAGCAGCGCCAGCACAACGGTGAGGGTGGCCACGCTGGCCAGGGTGGAGACCAGCACGCTGGCGATGACAAATTCGGGCAGCAGGTCGTTTTCGACGGCGATGATGGAGGCCAGCACCGCAGTGGGCATGGCCGCCTGCAAAATGCCGATGCTCCGTTCCAGCCCGCTGAGTCCGAAGGGGATGGCCAGGGCCACCGCCAGCAGCGGCCCGCCCACAAGGCGGATGATCACGCCCGACACGATCATGTCCATGTTCAAACGGGGCAGCCCAGCGCTGGAAAGCTGCACTCCCAGAGCCACAATCATCGTCGGGATCATCGCCGCACCCACCAGCGCCAGCGGGCGGGTCACCACGGGCGGCAGCTCCAGGCCAAGCCAGTTCACCAGCATGGCAGGCGGCACCGCCAGCAGAGCCGGGGTTTTAAACACCGCCACCACCGCCCGCAGGCTCCCGCCGCGGTACCAGTTGGCGGCGGCGACCCCCACCACAAACGAGATGCCTGCGATGGCCAGGAAATAGACCGTGGAAAACACCAGCGCCTGCGGCTCATCGGGATAGCGGAACTGGGCCAGCGGCAGACCGAAGTTGCCCACATTGCCGAAGATGGCGATCAGGATGTAGGCTGCCGTCATCTGGGGCGAGCGCCGCAGCAGCCGGGCTGCCACAAAGCCCAGCAGGGCGCAGCCCAGATGCACTGCTATGGTGTAGAGCGTCATTTGTAGGGCAAGGGCGGCTTCAATCTGGGCGCTCCGCAGCACATCAAAGGTGAAGGCGGGAATCAAAATGTAGTAGGCAAAGCGCGACAGAGTGCGGGCCTCCAGACTCAGGCGCGGGCCAGCCAGGTAGCCCAGGGCCACCAGCAAAAATACGGGCGTCAACACATTGAGAAAAATGCCAAAAAGTGCGGTCATAGCGGGGCGGCTCCTGGGGCTGGACATGTGGGGCAGCAGCATTGGTGAGCCACATGGCGGGCGGAATCGGCCCATGATACCACAGGGCGCGGCAGTGAACGCAGCACGCCCGTCCTGCTTAATTCCTTATACGAGGGGAAAATTCCCACCAGGAACAGGTAATATTCCCCGTCGTTATGGTTGCAAAATACCCATTGTTTCGTATAATTACGTTTGTCTTTCCCAGATGCCTTAGTGAACAGGAGCAGAAGATGCAACGACGGGACTTCTTGCGCGGCGCGGCGGCAGGCCTGTTGGGCGGTGTTGGTTTAACCCTTGGTGCATGTGCGGCGGCGACGCCACCAGTAGCTGCCCCCACCGCCCCTGGTACGGCAGGGGCAACCTCGGCCCCGGGGGCGCAACCACCGGCGCAGGCCCAGGAAAAACCGGCGATTGAATGGCAGATGGCAACCAGCTGGCCTGAATCGCTGCGGGAAACGATCTTCGGCGGGGCAGTGGTGTTCTCGGAGCGGTTAGCGGCCCTAACCGGCGGCAAATTTAAGGTCACACCAGAGGTGGCGGGCAAACTGGCTCCTGGTTTGCAGGTGCTCGATGTGGTGTCACAGGGGGCTGTGCCCATGGGCCACACCGCCTCGTACTATTATGTGGGCAAAAGCCCGGTGACGGCCTTTGGCACGGCGCTGCCCTTTGGCCTGAACTACCAGCAGCAGAACGCCTGGCTCTTTGCTGGTGGCGGCTTGCAGCAGTTGCAGGAGTTCTACGCCGCCAAGTTTAATGTCATTCAGTTCCCGGCGGGCAACACCGGTGTGCAAATGGGCGGCTGGTTCCGCAAAGAGGTCAACACCGTCAATGACCTGCAGGGACTCAAGATGCGTATCCCCGGCCTGGGCGGCCAGGTGATGACCAAACTGGGCGTGACGGTGCAAGCCATTGCCGGTGGCGAAATCTTCCAGGCGCTGCAAACTGGCGCGGTGGACGCGGCGGAATGGGTCGGCCCGTATGACGATGAGAAGCTGGGCTTTAACAAGGTGGCCAACTTCTACTATGCGCCGGGCTGGTGGGAGCCGGGGCCAACGCTGGAAGTGGAAGTGAACCTGGACAAGTGGAAAGAACTGCCCGCTGAGTATCAGGAAGCGGTGAAAACGGCGGCGTTTGAGGCCAACACCATGATGATGGCGAAATACGACGCGCTGAACCAGGCCGCCCTCAAAACGATTGTGGGTGGCGGGGTGCAGCTGCGCACCTACAGCCCCGAAATTATGGACGCGGCGGAAACGGCGTCGTTCCAACTCTTCGATGAATTCGCTGCCAAGGACGCCGACTTCAAGAAGATTTTCGACGGTTGGAAGGAGTTCCGCACCGGCGTCTACAGCTGGAACAAGGTCAACGAGTTCAGCTTTGTGTCGCATCAGTATGCGAAGTTGACGTAGCTCCGTTCGAGAACAGGCAACGGGCAGCGAGCCGACGTTGTTGGCTCGCTGCCCGTTTTTTGTGCATGTTGCTCGTGGGGGCTATTTTTTGAGACGTATGAGTCGCATGTGCAGCGGGCGGCTATTTCGCCTACGCGGCGGGCGACTATTTCGCCTGCGCGGCGGCGGCAAGGGGCCGCCTGGCTCCCTGCACCCCCGGCCCCTTCGACAGGCGGTCTCCGAGCTTGACGAGGAGCAGGGCAGGCAGGGGCGACGCCCCTTGGAACCCCAATTGGACATCTGGGCAGCGGTGCATGTAGTGGCACATGCCTCCGGGCTATCTAGATTGCAGAGTGGCTGATTGCAGAGTGCAGATTGAAACAGCACGGCCTCGCTTCGACGGCGTGGGCATCCGCCACTGGATATCTTGCTGCGTCAGGTGTCACATGCGGGGGTTTGGGGCGTCAGGCCCCAATGGGGGTGCAGGGGGCTAGCCCCCTGCCGCTCGCCGCGTAGGCGACACCAACAAGCATTATGCTGCATCAGCAGCTGAGTTGGGTGCGGCATGCAACCCCCACAAACACCATACGCTCAACGGAATGCAACGTGCCGGTTGCCTGATTTCACACCTGACCCAATCGTGCGGAGTCTGCGACTGCGTGGCGGGCGGCTTTTTCGCCTTCAGTGTGCGCGGTATTTGCGCCTGCGCGGCGGGCGGCTATTTCGCCTGCGTGGCGGAGGGCAGGGCATGCTAGCGATCTTTTCTCCCCGGACGTTGTGTTCGCCTACGCGGCGGGCGGCAAGGGGCCGCCTGGCTCCCTGCACCCCCGGCCCCTTCGACAGGCGGTCTCCGA
>JALONX010000690.1 GCA_025454695.1 Chloroflexaceae bacterium | reverse complement strand
GCCTGCTCGTCAATGTCGGCCTGGCCAAAATTGCCGCCGTTGTAGAGTTTCTTGTAGCCCGCCGGGCTCAGGCCTTCGCGCCCGGCCAGCGGCACCGAGAGCACCCCAAAGCCAAAGTTGGGCAATAGCCCAAAAGGTCGCTCGATAATGGTATTCCAGGCATTATCCATCGTACCGCCGGGGCCACCCTCTTGCCAGACGACGATGGACAGGTTGCGGGGCGGGAAGGGCACATCGGCAGGCAGAATCAGCGTGCCGCTGCGGGTTTCGCCGCTAGCCAGCCGGAACGAGACCGGGTACTGCTTCGTTTTGCTGAATTGGGCCAGCCCCTCGTTGCTCCAGCTCAGTCGGCTCAGGCCGCCGCCGTCCCAGCGCATGCGGTAGAAGTCGGGCGGGTTGGTGTAGGAGGTGAAGGTAAACACCAGTTGGCGCGACAGACGAGTTGGGCGCACCTGATAGTAACCACCAGCCCGGTCAGCGATGGTGCGAAACTCGCCGGAACGCAGATTGTAGTAGTAGGGGTGGTAATTGTCGGCCAGCGGGGCACGCAGAATCAGCTCATCGGGCGACACAAAGGTCGCGTCGGTGCTAAACACACTCCCGGCCAGTTCGGGCCGTTCCAGCCGCCGCTGTAGCTTCAGGTCGAAGCTATAGAAGCGCACACTGGTGCGTTCGGCAAACTGAAGCGTGTAGATGGGAAAGCGCCGCCCCACCAGCCGGGCCGGGTCTGCCGCCAGGGTGGCCAGGGTTGTGCCGTCAGTGCTCCACGACACCCCAATCAGCGCTGCGCCGTCGCCATCAGCCGCTCGCAACACATGGGTTTCGCCCGTGCCCAGATCAAAGGTTTCGACCGTGTTGTCCTGGAAAAACGGGTTGCGGCGCGGGTCGAGGTTGGCGGTCACATCCTGGTACGCCTGTTCCGAGAGCAGTGCGCCATCAAAGGGGCGGCGTGGCGTGTTGAGGTCTTCGATATAATCGAACACGCCGCTGAAGGACAGAGCGATACGGGCGCTATCCTGGCTCCATGCATCGTTCAGGAACTGGGTGCCGGGGGCCAGCGTTTTCAGCGTGCTGGTTTCGCCCGTGCGGGTGTCGTAGAGCAGCAGGCTCAGCTCCTCACGAATCACGGCGACGCTATCGCCTTCGGTGTCGCGCCAGGGGCGGTAGTTGAGCAGCCTGCGCACTACGGGCGACTTGCTGCGGAAGGTGCTGAGCTGCTGCTGCACACGGGCGGGCAAGTGAGATTTTGGCTGGAAGGAACGCTGCGGCGATGTGATGCGGGCACTGAACAGCTCCTCAGACGGGCCACCCACCAGGGCACTGCGGAGCAGCAGCAGCCGACTGCCGTTGGGCGAGAGTGAGATCGGCACATCATCAATGGGAACATCCGGCAACACCTCGGCACCCACCGCCCCGGTGGCACGGTCAAGCGTCACCAGCACTGTCTGGACGATGAAATTGTCGGGGTCAACCAGTTCGACGCCGAGACTCACCAGGGTGCGGCCATCGCGCCAGGCCCAGCCGCCCACGCCATCCAGCGCCAGTGGGAAGATGCGATCAAAGGCAGCGACATCAACCGGCACGAGGCTGCCGTTCTGCACAGACAGAAAGCCGAGCGCACCGCCATTCACCGCCAGCAGGGCCTGGTCGTCGGGACTCACCGGGCTGAGCAGGGCCATTGGCACCTCGCTCGTGGTCAGCGTCAGCAGCTTTTCCACCTCTGCCGAACTGAGCAGATTGGGAATGTCTTTGCCATTGCCATCTACATAAATCACACTCCGCCCCCGGTCGGTACGGGCGGGGTCAGGGGCGGCCTGCACCGAAGCTACACTCACCAGCAGGGGGAGCAGCAGCAGCGGAACCAGCCAGCGCGAATACCGCATGATACAACCTCTTTCTATCAAAGGGTCGTTGGGAGCTACGTCCTACCAACGCCATGAACGCAACCTATCGTCAATGGCAGCATGACGCAGGCCAGGGTGTAGTGGAACCACACCCTGGCCTGCATCGTGACACGCGGCTTAGCGGAGCGAATTACGGAACCAGTTGATCATTTCCTGTGCGGCGTAGATTTGATACTTCTGCAGCACGTCTTGTTCAACCAGTGAGTCGCGGCCAACCAGACCGTGGCCAGCATCCACAAACACCAGCATGCGGGCAGGCGTACCCTGGCTGGTGAGTTGCAAGTGCAGGTTCTCGTTCTGGGTAATGGGCAGGAAGTCGTTGGTGCCGTGGAAGGTTAGCGTGGGAGTTTTAATGCGACCCGTATTGTAGATAGGCGAATCGGCCCGATATTCGCCGGGGTTGGCAAAAGGCGGCAGGCCTTCCAGGTATGGCATCAAGCTGGCATAGCCCCGGCTCCACTCGGTGATGTTATCCACCAGGGCACACTGCGGGTTGGCCGCACTGTAGAGATCAGGGTAGCGGATGATGCTTTGCAGCACGAAGTAGCCACCATAAGAGCAGCCGGTGATGCCGACTTTGCCCTGTGATGTCCAGCCCCGACTGATCATCTGGCGGGTAATCTCGGCCTGCTCATCAATATCGGCCTGGCCGAAGTTGCCTCGGTCGGACAGTTTGTTGTAGACCGCCGGGCTATTGCCTTCGCGCCCAGCCAGTGGCACCGACAGCACCCCAAAGCCAAAGTTAGGCAGTAGCGCATAGGGCTGTTCAACAAACGTACTCCACTCATTGTTCATCATGCCGCCTGGGCCACCCTGCTGCCACACCACAATGCGGATATTGCGGGGCGGGAAGGGCACATCGGCGGGCAGGATCAATGTCCCATTGCGGTTCTCGCCATTGGCCAGGCGGAACGAAACGGGGTACTGCCTGGTCTTGCTGAACTGAGCCAGTTCTTCGTTGTTCCAGGTCAGGCGGGCGAGGGCGCTGCCGTCCAGATTCATGCGGTACACATCAGCTGGATTGGTGAAGGTGGTTAAGTTAAATACCAGCTGCCGCGATAGGCGGGTGGTGCGCACCTGGTAATAACTGCCAGCCCGATCAGCAATGTTGCGGAATTCACCAGAGCGCAAGTTGGCATTTCTGTCACTTGACTGATTCTTTGCCAGAGTGTCGACCGCACAAGTCTGCATTGTCTCGTCGGCGTTTCTACTCCGATGGTAATTGTCAACGTTCTCCGATTTCTTCGCTAGAGGCGAGGAATATTGGTACAGCAGACGATCAGATGCGGCATTTTCTCGGAGATACCAGTTCAGTAAATGTCAAACTGTTGACAGCTGTCGGGTCAGCAACGACCAACAACGAATTTGGAATCAGTGCCGATTGTTTGCGAGCAGCAGGTGAGAAGACCACATCGGATGAAGTCCTGGACGGTATGTCTTGTAATCGAACTGCCAGTCGTTTTACTTACAGTCCAACCAAGTCGGATTCACAGATGATTTGTGGTACGCCTGGACAGGCAGACGATAACATTGAAGAATTAATTATTTTGCTTGGCAAACTGACGCTTGACGACAACGTGAAAGTCTATGGCAATCAAAGGAAACAAGATGTCGCTCAGCGTCAGTTCACTAAATCCAGCCATTTTACTTCAGTCATGCTATCCAAACTGATCAATGCGCCGTTGTCGACCAAATTGCGTTTATGTTGCCGCATTCCTCGCCCTGTGGAGACGTCAAGATCGTCTGTCGCAGTAGCGCCAACCAAGAGTCAGAATGTTACTGATCGCATTCGAGTTAGTCAAATGGGAGTCGGACAGCTTCAACACACGTCACGAAGAATGCGGATACATTCCTCGTCTGAAAAACTTAGTTACTACGCTAGAAATCAGAATTGTTCGGTCTCTGATAGTTCTCAGATTGCCAGAGACGGCTTACAGAAGTCACGACTTCATTTACCGCAGGCAAGAACAGTGTTTGATAGCAAGAAAACGTCAGCAGACAAGACTGAATTTGACAAAACAATTACAACACGACGGCTGACACCATGTCCGCTTCTGACAAGACTTGTGCGTTCAGCTTGTCG
>JALONX010000689.1 GCA_025454695.1 Chloroflexaceae bacterium | reverse complement strand
TGGACAGGATGAACAGGATTTACAAGATTGTTCTGACCTCATTCTGTCTTAAGGTATTTACTTGATTAGCGCAAATAAGGCACACAAGCACCTTCTCTAATCCTGTAAATCCTGTTCATCCTGTCTACACACCGTCAGTAGCTTTCGTTAAACGTGTCGTCTTCCTCATCCTCGCGGCGGCGTGGGAGCGGGGTTGCTTTGCCTGCCAGGCGAATAAATTCGCACATCCAGGCCACTTTGCCCAGCACCTCCACCCGGTGGCGCGGACCGGTGCGCAGTTCGCGGGCGGCAGCGGCACGGGCATCGTAGAGCAGGCGCCAGTCGCCCACCAGCACCACCATGCGCCCGCCGGGCTTGAGCACACGGGCGAACTGCCGCAGCACATCGCGGTAGAGGTCGGGCAGGTCTTCGCCAGCGTCAATCTTGTCGCCAAAAGGCAGATTGACGGCGATCTTGTCCACACTGCCATCGTCCATGGGCAATTTGCGGGCGTCCCAACGCTGAATAACCACGCGGCCCTTGAGCTTGCTGGTGTTTTCGCGCATGGCCTGCACGGCGGGATTGTTAATGTCGCCGCCGTAGAGCGCGGCAAACGGCCCGGCAGCGGCCCGCTCCACCACAATCGTCCCGGCTCCCGCCATTGGGTCGAGAAACACATCAGTCGGGCTGGGGGCGGTGAGGTGTACCATGGCGGCGGCCAGGGCCGGGCGCAGCGACGCTGGCAGGTGGCGCAACTTGCCGCGCTGGCGCATGTCGGCGTCCGAAAGGCGCACGGCGCAGAGCAACTCGTTATCCAGCAGCGAGGCCCAGACCTCCAGGTCGGCGTCTTCCTCCACCCGGCGCAGGCGGCCCGGCCAGCCGTCGCCAATCGCATCGGCCACGGCTTTGCCCACATCGCGGCGGTAAAAGTCGTGCGTGCCCACCTCACGGGTGACAACGCGGTAGGTGGCGGGCGGACGCTTGCTGCCAGTGGTGCGCTGCCAGGCTTTGAGGGCACGGGCCACGTCGGCGGCGTTTTTCACCGCGGCGTAGCTCTGGCGCAGGCCCCGCTCGTTGGGGGCAATGGAGAAGCCACGGGCGGCGACGACAAAGGCATCTTCGCTCAGCCGTAGCCGTAGCAACGCCTTCGGGTCGCCGTCGTACTGGCAGACCAGCAGATCGTTGCGGCCTGGCACCATATGGGTGGCCACATGTTTAAGTTTCTCGTCGCCCGACAGCGGCAGCATGGTTTCGGCTTCGCGCCAGGCTAGCTCAGCCAGGCCGGGCAATGTTTGCAGAATGTAAAGCATAATTTATCGTAAGAACCGAGAACCGAGAACCAAGAACCGACTCTGGCGCAAGGGGTTCTCGGTTCTCGGTTCCTGGTTCTATCCTTTAATAAACGTCATCAGCACATGGTGTAGTTCGGCCAGGCTGGCCAGGTCAACCCATTCTTCATCCGAATGAAGGCCCTTGCCCACCGGCCCAAAACAGATAGCAGGAATGCCCGCGCCGCTGTAGAAGCGGGCGTCGCTGGCAAAATGCTCGCGGTAGAAGCTGGTGGGCTGCCCCCGCAGCGACTCGGTGGCGCGGGCCAGCCGTTGCAGGCTGGGGGTTTCGGCGCTGGTGAACATGGGCGAGCCAGCTCGGTCAATCACAATCGTTGCGGTGGGGAAACAGCTTTGCACGGCGGCCCGCACCGTGTCAGGCGTATCCTCCTCGGTGTAGCGCACGTCGAGGGTGAGCGTCACGTCCTGCGGCACCTGGTTGCGCGAGCCGCTGGTCTGCACCACTGTCGGCGTCACGGTGGTGCGCCACATCTCCACTTCAGGCGTGGGGAAGCGCTGCACCAGCCGCTCTAGCCCGGCGCTCAGTTCCAGCAGCGGGTTGCGGCCATCCCACGGGCGCGAACCGTGGGCCGGTGCGCCGGGAATGCGCAGTTCCAGCCACATCGGCCCCTTCATCGCATAGCAAATCTGCATGTCGGTCGGCTCCAGCGCAACCAGCAGATCGCAACGCCAGCCCTGGTCGAGTAGCCAGCCCGTGCCATCAAAGCCGCCAATCTCCTCGTCGCTGACGAACTGGAAACCCACGTCGGGTCGTTCGTTTTGCGCCGCCAGATCCTTCAGCAGCCGCAGCATCACCGCCACACTGCCCTTCATGTCCTGGCTGCCCCGCCCGTAGAGCCGCCCGTCACGCACTTCGGGCCGGAACTGAGCGGGCCGGGCCGCCACCACATCCAGATGACCATTGAGCATCAGCGAAGGCGTGCGAGTCTCGCGCAGGGTAGCCACAACGGAGGGCTTGCCATTGTGTTCAACCCTGCTCACAAAAATGCCGGGGATGGTGGCCAGGTAGGCGGCCACATAGTCCATCGCGGCCACCAGCTGGTCGGGCCGGTCGGCAGTACTTTCAAAACGAACCATATCAGCCGTCAGCGCGGCGAGTTCATCATGCAGCAGCGTTCCCATAACCTCACTCCTCGTCATGTTTGATGGTGCTGGCCGCATACATGTGCCTTTCACCAGCGCTTCATTATACACCGATGCCGCGCCCCGGCGTGAGCAGCAATTGAACAGAAATTGAGCAAGAAATCGCACTTGCGACTTTTTGCAACTAGCTCTACACTAGACTCATCAACGACTGGCATAAGTACAGAAAGGGACACTTTGTATGCCCCGACGACATGCGCTGGCTGCGCCGTTGCTGGCTCTTGCCTTGTTGCTGGCTGCCTGTGGCGCACCAGCGGCGCAAAATTCTGCCCCGACTCAGCCGCCCGCCGCCGCAAACCAGGCTGCGCCCGTGACCACGGCAGTAAAGGATGAACTGGTGCTGGCCATTGGCGGCGAAAGTGACGACGGCTACGACCCGACGCTTGGCTGGGGCCGCTACGGCTCGCCGCTGTTTCAAAGCACGCTGCTGCGCCGCGACGAGAACCTGAACATCGTCAATGATCTGGCGACGAGCTACAGCGTTAGCGATGACAAACGGACATGGACAGTCAAGCTTCGTGATAATGTCATTTTCTCCGACGGGCAGCCGCTAACGGCGGAAGATGTAGCCTATACCTTCACCAAAGCTCAGGAGAGCGGCGGCACCACCGACGTAACCGTGCTGGAAAAGGCGACAGCCCTGGATAAAACCACCGTCGAGTTGCGCCTCAAACAACCCCAGAGCACCTTCGTCAACCGCCTGATTACGCTGGGGATTGTGCCCAAACACGCCCACGGCCCCGACTACGCCCAAAAGCCCATCGGCTCTGGCCCGTTTACCTTTGTGTCGTGGGAAAAGGGCAAACAGCTGATTGTGGAGGCCAACCCGCGCTACTACGGCCAGAAGCCAGCCTTCCAGCGCATCGTCTTCCTCTTTGTGGATCAGGAGAAGGACGGGGCCTTTGTGGCCGCCAAAGCAGGCCAGGTGCAGATCGCCAGCGTGCCGCAGTCGCTGGCCATCCAGCAAATCCCCGGCATGCGCATGGTCGCGGTCAAGAGCGTGGACAATCGGGGACTCATGTTCCCCTATGTGCCCGCCGAGGGCAAAACCACCCCCGACGGTGCGCCCATCGGCAACAACGTCACCGCTGACCGGGCCATTCGCCAGAGCATCAACATGGTGCTTGACCGCAAAGCCCTGGTGGAAGGGGTGCTGGAAGGCTACGGCTCACCCGCCCTTGGCCCGGTGACGGGACTGCCCTGGGAACAGACTGAAGCCAATTTCGAGGACGCGAACCTGGACATGGCCAAGAAAACCCTGGCCGACGGCGGCTGGAAAGCTGGCAGCGACGGTGTGCTGGAGAAAAACGGTCTCAAGGCCGAGTTCACCCTGATCTACCCGGCCAGCGACACCACCCGCCAGGCCCTGGCCCTCGCCGCCGCCGACATGATTAAGCCCCTGGGCATTACGGTGAATGTGGACGGCAAAAGCTGGGACGAAATCAAACAGCTCATGCACAGCAACGTCATTCTCTTTGGCTGGGGCAGCCACGACCAGACCGAAATGTACAATCTGC
>JALONX010000049.1 GCA_025454695.1 Chloroflexaceae bacterium | reverse complement strand
ACATTCGTTCGGGGTGACATTGATAGGCAATGCAACGGGCTTAATTAATCCATTGAACGTCGGTTATCCGCTTTAGTCAATCTCTAATCGCGCATCTCCAATCTCATAAACATGTCCTTTCTCGCCCCACTTGGCTTGCTGGCGCTGCTGGCGCTTCCCATCATCGTTGTGCTACACCTGCTGCGCGAGCGCCGCCGCCGGGTGGTGGTGCCATCCCTGCTGCTCTGGCGCAATCTCACCCCCCGGCCCGACCCGGAGCAGCGCCGCCGCCTGCCGCTCACATGGCTGCTGCTGATGCATCTGCTGGTGGCGGGCTTGCTGGCCCTGGCCCTGGCCCAACCCCAGTGGCTCAACAACCTGCTGGGCGGCCAGCGTCATGTAGCAGTGGTGATTGACACATCTACCAGCATGGCCGCCCGCGACGGCGGCAGCACCAGGCTGGAACAGGCCCGCAACCGTGCCCGCAGCTTGATCAACGGACTCAGCGGCAACGATACCCTTTCGCTGATTGCCGCAGGCCCCCAGGCCCGCGTGCTGGCCAGCGGCACTGCCGAAAGTGCCACTGCGCTGCTGGCGGCGCTGGAAACGGTGCAGGTGGAGGGCAGCGGCACCGACCTGAGCGGCGGACTGACGCTAGCCCAGGCGGCGCTGGCCAACCAGGGCGATGGCCGGGTGGTGGTGCTGAGCGACAGCGCCACGCCAAACCTGGAACGGGAGATCAACCGCACGCCCCGCACCCGCCCGATTGACTGGCAACAGATTGGCGGCAACACCAACAACCAGGCGATTGTGACGCTGGCCTCGCGGGCCTGGAACAGCGGCGGCGCTGGTGGGCGCTCCTCGGTGCAGGTGTATGCCCGCGTGGCCAACTACAGCAGCGGCGCGGTAACGAGCCAGCTGCGGCTGTTTGGCGACGACCAGTTGCTGGACACCCGCGACCTCAACATGCTAGAAAATGGTGAAAGCGAACTGACCTGGACATTACCCACTGGCATTCGGGTGCTTCGGGCCGAACTGACGGGGAATGACGCACTGCCCGCCGACAACAGCGCCTCGCTGAGTCTGGCCGCTGCCCGCCCCATCAACACGCTGCTGGTGTCGGCCTCGCCGGGGGCGCTGGAGCGGGCGCTGCGGGCCGTGCCGGGCCTGAACGTGACCGTGGTGCCGCCAGCAGATTATGGCGCAGCCCAGCAAAACGCCCGCCCCGACCTGACGATCTTTGATGGGGCGCTGCCCGCAGACTGGCCCGTGGGCGGGGTGCTGGTGGTGAACCCACCGCCCGGCGCAGAACGTCCGGCAGGCTCGCCCCTGACCATTGATGGGCAGCTGGTGGATTTGAACCGTGAAGGGCAGCGCGAGCCGGTGCGCCCGGTTGGCACGGTGGCGCTGTTTGATGGGCTGAGCCTGGACAGTGTGAATTTTGCTGCTGCCCGCCGGGTGGAAGTGCCGCCCTGGGCCACCGTGCAGCTGGCGGCGGGCGACCTGCCGCTGATTCTGCGGGGCCAGGCCGGGCAGAGCGAGATCGCCATCTGGACGTTTGACCTGACCAGTAGCACCTTGCCCTCGCGGCTGGCCTTCCCGCTGCTGGTGGCCCGCACCGTGCGTTCGCTCACGCCCGCTGCGTTGCCGGGGTCGCTGCTGGCTGGTGAGTCGCTGCCCGTGCGCCTCAGCCCCCGCACCGACTCACTCGAACTGCGGGAGCCAGACGGGCAGACGCGCCAGATTGCCGTCACGCCCGGTGGTGCGGTAGCCCCGCTGAGCCTGGGCCAGCCCGGTGTCTACACCATTGTCGAGCGGGCCGGGGCCGATGTGCTGTTTGAAGGGCAGCTAGCCGTCAACGCCGGTTCGCCCATTGAGTCCGACCTGCGCCCGCGCCCCGTGCCGCCGGGGCTGGATCGGGCGGCGACGCCCACAGGTGGCAACAGCGGCGTTTCTGTGCCCGACTGGCAGCCCTTCTGGTTCGGCCTGGTGATGCTGGCCCTGCTGGTGATGCTGATCGAATGGGCCTACGTGCATCGTGGGCGGCGGGTGAGAGTTGAGAATTGAGCGTTGAGCATTGAGAACAGGTAGCAGTTTCCAGTTGGTAGTTAGCATATTCGGGTTAGAACAAACATAGAGACGACTGCAAACTGCAAACCGCCAGCTGCAAACGGTCACTCGTAACTACACATGATTTTACGTAACCCACAATTTCTCTGGCTGCTGGCGCTGTTGCCGTTGCTGGTGCTGCTCTGGCGCTGGCGCGGCATGCGGGTGCGTCCGGCTGCCCTGGTGCTGCGGCTCCTGTCCGTCAGCATGCTGGTGCTGGCCCTGGTAGACCCGGTGTTTGGCAGCGAGCCGCCCCCACCTGGCCCGCTGATCATTCTGGCCGACCATTCGGATAATCTGACGGCCCAGGGCAAAGAGGCCATTCGCGCTCAGGCCCAGCGGCTGGCTGAGGCCGCCGGTTCTCGCGCCAGCGTGTTGTGGTTTGGGGCCAACGTGGTGAGTGGCGACGCCCCGACGGAGGCCAACGACCAGAATGCCCAGGGTGAGTCGCTCGATCCGTCGGCGACCGACATTGGCGGGGCGCTCAGCCGTGCCCGGCAGCTGCTTGGGCCAGGCGGCGGGCGCATCATTCTCCTGTCGGATGGCGAGCAGAATGTGGGCAATGGCCTGGAAGCGGCCCGCCAGGCAGCGGCAGCAGGTGTGCAGGTGGATGTGCAGCCGGTGGAAAGCCAGATTAATACCGAGTTGGGGCTTGCCTCGGTGACGGTGCCGCGCCTGCTGCGGGTGGGCGAAGAGTACCCGGTGCAGATTGCGGCCATCTTCCGCCCTGCTGACAACCGCGACGGTGCTATGGCCACGCTGCGGCTCTGGGAAGGCGACCAGTTGCTGGCCGAAGAAGAGGTGACGCTGACGCCGGGCCAGAACGATTTTACCTTCCGCCACACCGCCAGCGCCCCCGGCATTGCCCGGCTGCGGGTCGAACTGGTGGGCCAACCCGACACCTCCGACCGCAACAACGCCGCCGCCGCCACGGCCCTGGTGGCCCCGCCGCCCCGCGTGCTGCTGGTGGAAGGGCGCGATGGCGCAGCGGGCATTCTGGGTGCGGCCCTGCGCAACGCCGGGGTTGAAACCGAAGCGATCAACGCTAGCCGCATGCCTGCCCGCCTTTCCGAACTCGACGCCTACGACGGCATGGTGCTGTTTGATGTGCCTGCCACGGCCTTTTCGCTTGACCAGATGGCCAGCGTGCGCGAGTTTGTGCGCTCTGAAGGGCGCGGGCTGCTCACCATCGGCGGGCGCAATTCCTTCGGCCTGGGGGCCTACAAAGGCACGCCGCTGGAAGAAACCCTGCCCGTGCTGATGGAGCCGCCGCCCCGCCCGGAGCGTTCCGACATTGCCATGCTACTCATTATGGATCGCTCGGCCAGCATGACGGCAGCAACTGGCGTTTCCAAATTTGACATGGCCAAAGAAGCGGCCATTCTCGCCACCGAGTCGCTGCGCACCGACGACAAGATCGGCATTCTCTCCTTCGACACCGGCCAGCGCTGGGTGGTACCCTTTCAGACCGTCGGCCAGGGGCTGAACCAGCAGCAGATTCAGGACGCAATCATGCAGCTGCCCAGCGGCGGCGGCACCGACATCTACGCTGCGCTGGCCACGGGCATGCCCGAAATTGCCAACCAGCAGGCCAGCGTGCGCCATGTCGTGCTGCTCACCGACGGGCGTTCGTTCTCCAACGACATGGCCGAATACCAGCAACTGCTAGAGGTAGCCCGCTCACGCCAGATCACCCTTTCCACCATTGCCATTGGCGAAGATGCCGACACCGACCTGCTGCAAATTCTGGCCCAGCGGGGCGGTGGGCGCTACTACTTCGCCGCCACGCCCCAGGACATTCCCCGCTTGACGCTGCTGGAAAGCGAGATTGCCCGCACCGACACCGTGGTGGAAGGGCGTTTTCAGGCTAGCCTGGGCGTGCCCAACGCTCTCGTGCGCGACCTTGTGCCCGCCGACCTGCCACCGCTGGAAGGCTACATCGCCACAACGCCCCGCGACACGGCGGAAGTGGTACTGCGCTCGCCGAGCGAAGATCCGGTGCTGGTGACATGGCAGTATGGCCTGGGCCGTTCGGTTGCCTGGACATCCTCTTCTGACGCGCCCTGGGCCGAGAACTGGCGCGCCTGGCCCGATTACTCCCGCTTCTGGGCGCAGATTGTGCGCTACACCCTGCCCGACCCGGACAGCGGCCCGCTGCAAGTGCGGGTTGACCAGCAGCCCGGCGGGGCGCGGCTGCTGGTGGATGCACTGCAACCAGGTGGCGAACCGCTTGATCTGGCAACCGTCACTGCCCGCGTGACCCTGCCCGACGGCAGCGAGCGCGACCTGAGCGTGGGCCAGGTGGCCCCAGGGCGCTACACGCAAGACCTGATTCTGCCCGCCGATGGGGCCTACGCCGTGACGGTGGGGCTGGTGCGGGGCGAGGTGCGCCAGCAGGCCCAGGTGGGCTATGTTCAGGCTGTGCCGCCAGAATATCGGCTGGCCCCGCCCGTCACAGGCGACCCGGCTGCCGAAGGGCGGGCGCTGCTGGAACAGATCGCCCAGACTACCGGCGGCAGTGTTAGCCAGGGGCAAATTGCGGTGGGCGAGTCGTCCGTCTCCACCGATCCCGCCGATCCGGGCGGCAGCCTCTTCAGCCTGTGGCCCTGGCTGCTGGGGGCGGCGCTGCTGCTCTGGCTGCTGGAGATCGCCGTCCGGCGCGGCTTGCTCTGGGTGCGCTGAGGGTGTTGCTTCAATGGGCGAAGGGTTGGGAACCTCGCAAGGCACTGTGAACAACCCATAGTATTGCATTGCCGTAGCATGGTACGCACGGAGTAGACAACGCCGTTCGTTGCAGAAGCGCAGGGCAACGCCCGCCAACGAACGAATGCACAGCTATGGCCGAACTATCCGAAGGTGACAGGTTATTTCCCTCTTGTTGATTGAAGCCACACCTATCAGCACATGAATCTCTCTAAAATCCCCGTTCTAACTCTTCCCAGCGCCATAGAACGGTGTGACTCCCCCTAACACCACCGACGACTGTGCAATCGTCGCGCTACGACCTGCGATAGGAAGTAAAAAACTTAAAATATTGTCAAACAACCAGAAAAATGTTACTATAGAAACCGGTTTCCGTGAGGAGATCGCAGTTTTTCTCCTGCCCGCACACTCGTGTTGTGCTACGTTGAGCATGGAAGGCCATGAATCCTTCGCCGGTTGAGGCTGTTGACATGCGCCAGAAATGGGTACTCCGTGCTGCTGAGGTGGCCCAGGCCGCTTCCCTGGCCGAGGCCTGGCAACGCTGTGCCGAGGCCCTGGCGGCGTTGTTGCCTGTGCAGGCATGCGAACTGGTCTGGGATGTGGCTAGCCGCCCGCGTACCATTGGCAGCACACGTGAGGCCCTTTCGCCGCTGCCCACCCCAGCTCAGATGCGGCGCTTGCGAGACGGCCAACCGGTGCCGCCGGAACGGGGCGCAGGGTTTGTGCCGGTGCAGGTGGCCAACCAGCTGGCTGGCTGGCTGCGCATTGAGTCCGCGCCGTGGACGATGGAACAGGCCCAGAACCTGGTGACACTGGCGACGCTGCTGGGGCCAGTGGTGGCCCTGCTCGATCGGCAGGAGCGCGAACGGGAGGTGGAGCAGCGCCGAACCCTGCTGGGGGCGGTCAGCCGCATGCGCGTGCCGCTTGACCCGGCAGCGCTGCTGGAGCAGGTGTACCATGTGACCCGCGACCTGGTCTCGCCTTCTGGCTTTTTTATTGCCCTGCGGGACGACGAGAGCGAATGGTTTGAGATTGCCTATTTTGCGCACAACGGCCCCCAGCCGCTGATCCAGCGTTTCTGGCCCCGCAATGCCGGGCTAGCAGGCGTGGTGATGGAAACGCGCATGCTGCTGCTGACCGACGATTACGCGAGAGCCTGTGTGGAGCGCAACTTTGAGCCGCTGCTGGTGCTCAATGGTGCCATACCATCGGCCTGGCTTGGTGTGCCGCTGATTGCCCGTGATCAGGTGTTGGGCACGCTGGTGGTTTATTCAACTACGCCGGGCGCAACCTTCAGCCCTACCCAGGCCGATCTGCTGCAAACCCTGGCCAACGAAGCCGCTGTGTCCATTCAGAATTCCCGCATCTATGCCCGCGTGGAGCGCCAGGCCAGCCAGCTTTCGCTGCTCAACCGGATTGGCCGCACCATCACCTCCAGCCTCGACCCGGAACGGGTGCCACTGCTGATTATTCAGCAGGTGCAGGAGTTGCTGGATGTGGAAGAAGGCTCACTGCTGCTGGAAGACGACGAAACCGGTGATCTGGTGTTTACTTACGTCAGCGGGCCGACGGGCCAGCAGCTTGTTGGCCAGCGCCTGCCCCGTGGTGTGGGCATCGCTGGTGATGTGGTGACCAGCGGGCGTTCGGCGGTGGTGAATGACACCAGCCGCGACATGCGCTTTTACGAGGGAACTGACAAGGATACCGGGTTTACCACGCGCTCGCTGATGGCGGTGCCGTTGCGGGGGCTAGCTGGCGTCATCGGCGTGATTGAGGTACTCAACCGCCGCAATGGTGCGCCGTTTACCAAAGAAGACCAGCAATTGCTTGAAGCCGTTGCTGACCAGGCCGTGATTGCCCTGGAAAACGCTCGCCGTTTCGCCCGGGTTGACCAGGATCTGGCCCGGCGGGCACAGGAGCTTGACCGTAGCAATGGCCAGCTGCGCGAACTGCTGCGCATTGGCAACGCCCTGCGGGTAGAACACCGCCTCGATGAGTTGCTGCGCCAGATCACCGCCTCGGTGAGTTCTAGCACTGGCTTCCACAGCGCCGTGATTGCGCTGGTGCAGCGCGAACGCACTGCCCAGCCCTACCTGCAACGGGTGGTTGGTTCGGGGCCAGTGCTGGCGGCCATGCCACGGCTGTTGCCGGTGCGGGCACCGCTCAGCGAAGTGCCGAATTTGCTGCGACCCGAATTTCAGCGCAGCGCCTCAACCTATTTCATTAGCCACCGTGCGCCCGACTATGTGCAATTTTGGGGCGGGGCGGAGAAGGTCTACATTCCAGCACTACCCGACGCAAGCGGCGGCTGGCACCCCTACGATGCCCTCTTCACCCTGATGCGCGACAGCCGGGGCGATTTGCTGGGTTTGCTCTGTGTGGATGAGCCGGAGGACGGTGCGCTGCCGACGGCGGAACAGGTGCAGGTGTTGGAGATTTACGCCAACCAGGCCGCCGTCGCCATTGAAAACGCCCGCCTGTATGATGAGCAGCAGCGCAGCCTGGAAAGCATGATGGCGCTCAATGCCCTGGGCATGGCCATCAATACCAGCCTGCGCTCGGAAGAACAGATTTTTCGGCTCACCATCAGCGGCATGGTCGAATCGACCAGTGCGCAGCGGGCGGTGGCCCTGCTGGTGGAGCCGACCGATCCCGCCGCTCCGTCTGAGTCTGCTGCACCAGTGTTGCGCTCGGCCTTCACCCGTGAGTTTCTGACCGACGCGGAACAGGCGATTGTGTCCGACCTGGCCCAGAAAGCGGTTGCCGCTGGTCGCCTGGTGGCGGCGGAAGAAACGGCGGACACGCTGGCCTGGGTTGCTATCCCACTGCGGGCCACGCAAGAGGTGCTGGGGGCCATGTGCGTGGGGTACAGCGATGGTTTGCCCACGGCGACTGACCTGGAAACGCTGACATTGTTTGCCAGCCAGTCGGCGGTGGCGGTGGAAAGCATGCGCTTCTTCAGTGCGGTGCGCCAGGGCCGTGACGAGCTGGCCTCGATTCTGGCCTCGACCCAGGAGGGCATTCTGCTGCTGAGCGACGAGGGCCGGGTGGTGGTGGCGAACGAGGCAATCTACGGACTGCTGGGCTTGCCTCAGCCTGACAGCGCCGGGGTGGCATCGCTTCAGCATCTGCCGCTGGATGCGTTTCTCAACCGCTGGGCCGCGGTGACAGCCTATGGCGGGGGCGAATGGCAGGTGCTGCACATGGCTCTCGACCAGGTTTCACACGGGAGCCTGCCCCTGGCGCAAGGCCAACTCAACCCGATGATACTGCCCGCTCGCACGCTCGAATGGACGGCACTGCGCGTGTCCAGCACGGCTCCGTTGTTGGAAGCGGCGTCCGCCGCTCGGGGGAGTCGTTTTCCCATCCTGCTGGTGCTGCGCGACATCACCGCTGCTAAGGAGGCCGAACGACTGCGGCAGGATTTAACCAGCATGATCGTTCACGACCTGCGCAGCCCGCTCAGCAGCGTCACCGCTTCAATCGAGCTAATCTTTAAAGGGATTGCGGGCGAGGTGACGGACAAGCAGCGCCATATTCTGACGATTGCGCTCAACAATGTGCAGAACCTGCTTGACCTGGTGAACACCATGCTCGACATTGGGCGGTTGGAGAGCGGCCACCTGCCGTTGCAGCGCCATCCACTCGACCTGCACGAAGTGGTTCACCACGCGGTGGAACGGCTGAGTCTTTCGGCCCGTCAGAAGCGCATCATGGTGGATGTTGACCTTCCCAATGACCTGTCGCTCGTTTATGCCGATGATAGCCTGATTTTGCGGGTGGTGCAGAACCTGCTCGACAATGCGCTGAAGTTTAGCTACGACGGCAGCCACATTGTGGTGAGTGCGACGAATCCATTGAAGGAGGAGGTGGGTGGGAATGAGGCTGTGCCGAGCGCCCATGACAACCCGCTGTATGTGGTTCACCTGGGGCGCTTTGTCACGGTGACGGTGCGCGACCGGGGGCCAGGGATTGACACCCGCGACCTGGACATGATTTTTACCAAGTTTGGCCAATCGGGCGACCAGCGCCACCGTGGCACGGGCCTGGGGCTGACGTTCTGCAAACTTGTGGTGGAGAACCATGGCGGGCGCATCTGGGTAGAAAGCAGCCCCGGCGAAGGGAGCAGCTTTTCCTTCACCCTGCCGCTGGCCGAGATGCAGGCCCACGCGCCGTAGGGCGAACGCGGGACGAAGCATGCAGTAGGCCGCTGTTGCCGGGCCTGGGCAGAAACGCGGAGACGCAGAGACGCAGAGGTATTTAAGGTGCCGGTCTCCTGATGACGTGAGGTGGCGCAAGGAGACCGGTACCTTGCTCACTGCCCATGCAGCAGCAAATCTACATAAACAGGTGCCGGTCTCCTGGATAGCGTGGGGTGGCGCTGAACAATAAGCACAGACTCATCGTTCAGCGTTCAGTGCTCATCGTTTGGAGTGTTACCCCGCGTAGTCTTGCAGCAGCTGGGCGAGCAGGCGCACACCAATGCCAGTGGCCCCTTTGCTGTAGTAGGGTCGGGTGGCGCTTTCTACCCAGGCTGTGCCAGCAATGTCCAGGTGAATCCAGGGGTAGTCGCCGACGAAGGCCGCCAGAAAGCCGCCCGCGGTGATGGCCCCGCCGTAGCGCCCGCCGGTGTTTTTCAGGTCGGCGATCTCGCTCTTCATCATGTCGCGGTATTCGTCCCACAGCGGCAACTGCCACACCCGCTCGGCGCTGGCCTCGCCCGCCTGCGTGAGTCGGTTGGCCAGTTCCTGGCTGGTGCCCATCATGCCAATGGCGTGGGGGCCGAGGGCGACCATGACTGCGCCGGTGAGGGTGGCCAGGTCAATAATGGCCTGGGGTTCGTAGCGCTGGGCGTAGTGCAAACCGTCGGCCAGCACAATCCGGCCTTCGGCATCGGTGTTCAGTACTTCAATCGTTTTGCCGCTGAGTGTGCGGATGATGTCGCCGGGTTTGTAGGCGGTGCTGCTGGGCATATTTTCTGCCGCGCAGACGATGCCGACGACGTGGAGCGGTAGCTTTAGTTCACCGACGATGTGCATGGCACCAAGCACGGCAGCCGCGCCGCCCATATCCATTTTCATGGCGTCCATGTTTTCGGCAGGCTTGATGGAGATGCCGCCGGTGTCGAAGGTGATGCCTTTGCCCACCAGGCAGATGGTGGGGCTGTCGGGCGATGTGCTGCCGTGCTCTATGACAATAAAGCGTGGCTCGTTGGCCGACCCCTGGCCGACGGCCAGAATGCCACCAAAGCCGCCTTCCTGCAACGCCGCTTTGCCCAACACGGTGGTGGCAAAGCCGAAGCGCTGCCCCAGCTCCTCTGCCACCTCGCCCAGCCGCGCTGGGGTAACGGCGTTGCCAGGGGCGTTGGCCAGGTCGCGGGCCAGCTTCACGCCCGCAGCCACCGCCTGGCCGACGTTGACGCCTGCCTGCACTGCCGCCGTGTCGCCTTCCACCAGCAGTTCAAGCCGGGCTACCTCGTGAGTCTGTTCCGGGCTGAGGTTGCTCTTGTATTCAAGAAAGCGGTAGAGTCCCAGCAGCGTGCCTTCGGCCAGGGCCTGGGCCACCAGAGCCGTGGGCATGTCGCTGGCGGGCAGGCTGGTGGTGTAGCTTTCCAGTTGCAGCTCGCGGGCCTTCAGCGCGGCCAGGGCCGCCGCCTGCCGCACCGTGTCGGCGCTGGCGCTGCCCCGCTTGCCCAGCCCCACCAGCAACAGCCGCCGTGCGGGCAGGCTTTCCCGTGGGTAGAGCAGCTGCGTCTGTTTGGGTTTGGCCTTAAAATCGCCCGCCTCCACCAGGGAAGCTAGCTCGGTGGGCAGGGTTTCTTCTTCCCAGGCCCACTGCACCAGCAGCGGTGTGGACTCACGCAGGGCCACACCAGAGCGAATGACAATCTCCATTGTTTGTAATCCTTTTGTGTGTAAAGACGCCCGAGCGGGGCGTCCTTACACGGATTGTACCATTGCCGCCGCGAGTGTCAAATGTGCAGACGTATGCTATAATTCCTTAAATCGAAGGCTGAAAAGAGAAGCGTTGTTGCCGCCACGTTGCATGGGCTATCGTAACCACGGCCAGAGCAGACGGCTGGCAGGCACGGATAGATTGAGGGGAACTGAGGATGAAGATTTCGTGTCTCCAGGAAAACTTGAAGCGCGGCCTGGCAACGGTGAGCCATGCGGTCGCGGGCAAAAGCACCCTGCCTGTTCTTTCGAATGTGCTGCTAGCGACCGACGGCGGGCGGCTGAAGCTCGCCGCCACCAACCTGGAAGTGGGCATTACCCATTGGATCGGCGCGAAGGTGGAGGAGGAAGGGGCCATTACCATTCCTGCCAAGCTGCTGAGTGATGTGGTCAACAGTTTGCCGAACGACCGGGTGACGCTGACGCTTGACCCGCGCACCCAGACGGTGAAGGTGGAATGCGCTCGCTTCACCAGCAACATCAAGGGCATTGAGGCTGACGAGTTTCCCACCATTCCTACGGTGAACGACCGTGACCCCACCATAAGCCTGCCGCCCGATGTGCTACGGGAAGCGATTGACCAGGTGGCTTTTGCCGCCGCCTCGGACGACTCGCGCCCGGTGCTGGCGGGGGTGCTGGTGCGGCTCAAAGGCACCAACGTCGTTCTCGCCGCCGCCGATGGTTTCCGCCTGGCGACCCGCACCATCGCCCTGCCGGAGCCGGTGGCCAACCAGCAGGACTTTATTGTGCCTGCTCGTGCGTTGATAGAACTGGGCCGGATTGTGGGCGATGCCGAGAATAATGTGACGATTACGGTGACTCAGGGCGGCGGCCAGGTGCTCTTTCACACCGAAACGACGGAACTGGTGTCACGGCTGATTGACGGCAAATTCCCTGACTTCGAGCGCATCATTCCCGCCCGCTATGAGACCCGCACGGTGCTGGAAACCGGCGAATTGAGCAAAGCGGTGAAGCTGGCCTCGTTTTTCGCCAGCGCTAGCCAGAATGTGGTGAAGTTAACGCTCGAATCCGGGGGCGATCTGGGGCCGGGGCGACTGGTGATTAGTGCCAATGCCGCCGAGGTGGGCGACAACACCGGTGAACTGGATGGCATGGTGACGGGCGAAGGTGGCCCGATTGCGCTGAACGTGAAGTATCTGAGCGAGGCGCTGGCGGCGATTAAAACACCTCAGGTGGCCCTGGAAACCCAGACGCCCCAGAGTCCCGGTGTGTTTAAGCCCGTGGGCCAGGACGGCTACGTGCATATCATCATGCCCATGTCCATCCGTTAAAAACCGGGCAGACTTGCCACAGAAGCACAGAGAACACAGAGAAAGAAGCGTATTGAAACCTCCGTACCCTCTGTGTTTTTGTGGCAGCTGGTATTGTCATATTTGACAATTGATTGTATACTCAAACCAGTTAGATTTTGAAATAGTTTAAGCGCTGCCGGAGTCGCACGCTGGTGTGACATGCGGCAATCGCAAATCTAAAATCGTAAATTGTGAGGCGATATGCCCGTTGTCGTAGATCCAGAACGTTGCCCCTGCGACAATCCATGCTATCCGTCGAAGGTGTGCCCGTATGACGTGCTGCATTTCGACTTTGCCAACCCCACCCAACGGGCGACGCTGAACCCGGAGCTGTGTGGCGAGTGCAAAGGCATCTGCACCAACTTCTGCGACCCACGGGCGCTGCGCTTTGCGCCGACGATGGCCGAGTTGCAGCTGCTGGAAGCACAGATGCTTGGCACGATGACGGCGGATCAGGTGGCGGCGGAGCGCAAGCGGCTGAAGGAAGAGGCCGAGCGCGAGAAGCAGGCCGCTGTGGTGGAAGTGACCACCGCCAGCTTTGAGCAGGAGGTGCTGAAGGCCGACCTGCCGGTGGCGGTGGATTTCTGGGCACCCTGGTGTGGGCCATGTAAATCATTTGCGCCGGTATTTGCCCAGGCTGCCAGAGAATATGCGGGCAAAGTCAAGTTCTGCAAAGTCAACACCGACGCTGAAGTGGCGATTGCTCAGTCGTTTCGCATTCAGAGCATTCCAACGCTCTACTTCTTTCATAAAGGCAAAGCGCTGGGGGCTATCCCCGGCGCGATGAGTGCAGCCCAACTCCGCACCACACTGGAACAGGTGCTGCGAGCTGCCGCAGCGGCCCCACCCGAGCCACCCGCCGCTGCAGCAAACGCGCAGGGGCCAGCGCCTGCTGCTGGATCACGTCCGTCGTCGTCGCCAACTATCCTGCTCGATCGTGGTCAGCGCGGTCAGTAACATCAGGGGGAATTGCCGTGGCTAACACCGCTATCGTTCTTGTTCACGCCCACGCGCTGTTTCGTGAGGGCCTGCGCCACCATGTGTTGTCGCAGCCAGAGTTTCGCATCACCGGCGAGGCCAGCAATGGCCAGCAGGCCATTCAGCTGGTGGATTATACCGAGCCAGACCTGGTGTTGATGGAGGTGGAACTGCCGGGCGTCAACGGCCTGGAGGTCTCGCGGGCGATTAAACGCACCCATCCCCATGTTGGCATTATCCTCTTTAGCGGCTCGATGGATGGCCAGCAGGTGGTGAAGGCTATCCGCGCTGGGGTGGCGGCCTACCTGCCCCGCAATATCGAGTGGAAAGACCTGCTGCGCACCCTGCACGAGGTGCGTAAGGGCGATTACCCCATCAACGATCTGGTGCTGGGGCTGCCCGAGGTGGCATCGCAGGTGCTGGCGGCCTTTCGGCAGATGGTGGTGGATGAAGATACCCAGAGCATCTATTCGCCCCTTTCGCCCCGCGAGCTGGAAGTGCTGGAACTGGTTGCTGCTGGCCGCACCAACAAAGAGATTGCCGTTCAGCTTGACATAAGTAACCAGACCGTCAAGAACCACGTTTCCTCCATTTTGCGCAAGCTGGCGGTGAACGACCGCACCCAGGCTGTGGTATATGCCATGCGCCGGGGCTGGATTAAAGTGGTTTTGCCGGGCGATTGATGGTTCTCACAACAGCACAAAGCATCGGCCACCGAATGAATTCGGCGTCTGAGAGCTTTAAACACGCTGATGGAGTTTTACTTTTTATTCCGGACACGCGGTGCTGCCTTGGCCACCGAATGAATTCGGCGTCTGAAAGCCCAAAACACGCTGAAGCGTGTTGTTCCGATGGTTGTCTGAATTATTTTGTAAAGCCTTATAAGCGTGTTGCCCCGATGGTTGTCTGGATTATTTTGTAAGACAAGGCTTCAGAAGTAGCCAAGTTACTTTACAGTTTGCCACCAACACAGTGTTTGCGAGAGCGAAATCCTGTACATCCTGTAAATTCTGTCAGAACCTTGTCTAAAGACTCATAAGCGTGTTGCCCCGGAGTCTGACTGGGGTAATGTAGCAAGTTTCATACGTAGCCCATCAACGACGTGCTCTTGCCATGCACATTGTTGTCACCCCGAATGGAGTGATAGATCTTCCAACGCATTGCATTGCAGATTCCTCGTTTCGTTTGGAATGAGATAGCGTCGCATGGTTGACAAAGAAACGTTTTTTATAAACTTCTACTACTGCACCATTGAGATGTAATTCATCTTTTGCAGACAGGCTTATCGCTTTGGTTGTGCGTGTGGAGAGAAACG
>JALONX010000688.1 GCA_025454695.1 Chloroflexaceae bacterium | reverse complement strand
AGACGACTCTGGTTACACAGGTGCGTTACAATACAGGCCGGGGCAGCCGTTTAACCATGAGATGATTGTAGATATAGATGCAAATGGGCAAACTGCCTGTTCATCATTCATCGTTCATCGCGCATCGCTACGGAGGGGTGCTATGAACCAGACACTTCAAATCGTCACTCTGGGCGACGTTCAGCTGACGTGTGACGGTGCGCCCGTGGTGGGTCTGGCTTCCCGCAAGGCCGAGGCCCTGCTGATCTACCTGGCATGCACCCGCCGCGCCCACCCCCGCGAACTGCTAGCCGACCTGTTCTGGGACGATGTGCCCCGCCAGCGGGCGCTGGGCAACCTGAGCGTGCTGCTCACCAGCCTGCGCCAGCAACTTGGCCCCTTTCTCCACATCGCCCGCCAGAGCGTGGGCATAGACTTACAGGCGATATGCCATGTGGATGCGCTGGAACTAACCGACCAGCTGGGCGCGACGCTGGCGGTGGCCGCCCCCGCTGGGCAGTTGCCCCCATCCGCCGTTGCCACGCTGGAAGCGGCGTTGACGCGCTATCGAGGCGACTTTCTGCATGGCTTTGCCTTGCGCGACGGGCAAGGCTTTGAAGGCTGGATGCTGGCCGAGCAGGAGCGGCTGCGGCAGCTGGTGCTTGCAGCCCGCAACGCCCTGGTGGCCCACTACCTGGCCTGCGGCACACCTGAACCAGGGTTGGTTCACGCCAACCATGTGCTCACCACCGACCCGTTCCACGAGGAGATGCACCGCCACATGTTGCTGCTGCTGGCCCAGGCCGGGCAGCGCGGCGCAGCCCTGGCCCACTACGAACGTTACTGTCGCCTGCTGCAAACGGAACTGGCGCTCAGCCCGGCGGCAGAAACGACCGCACTGTACGAACGGATTCGCCAGGGAGAACTGGGGGCTGCCGCCCCGACTATCCCGGGGGTGCAGGCGGCGACACCAGCGCCGACGGCCCTGCCACTGCCCGCAACGAGCTTTGTGGGGCGTGAAGCCGAACTGGCCCACCTGACGGCCCAACTGGCCCAACCCCAGTGCCGCCTGCTTACGCTAGTTGGCCCTGGCGGCACGGGCAAAACCCGCCTGGCCCTCGAAGCCGCTCGCCAGCTGGCCCCGGCCTTTGCCAGCGGTGTGGCATTTGTGGCCCTGGCCCCGGTGGCCAGCCCCGATCTGCTGGCGGCAACTATTGCCGCCGCCCTGGGCTTTCGCTTCAGCGGAACGCAGGATCAAGAGACGCAACTGCTAGACTACCTGCGCCCCCACCACATGCTGCTGGTGTTAGACAACTGCGAACACCTGTTGGCCGGGGCTGGACTGGTGGCCGCTATGCACGAAGCCGCCCCCGGCCTGACGCTACTGGCCACGTCGCGTGAGCGCTTCAACCTGGAGGCCGAATGGGTGGAGGATGTGGCTGGCCTGGACTATCCCGTGGGTGACCGCAGCCCTGAGCTGGACGGCGAACCAGCTGAACTGGAAGGCTATGCCGCCATCCAGCTCTTTGTGCAGCGACTGCGCCAGGTGCAGCCGACCTTTCAGCTCACGGCGGAAAACCGGGCTGCCGTGCTGGACATTTGCCAGCTGGTGCGGGGCTTGCCGCTGGCCCTGGAGCTAGCGGCAAGCTGGGGTCGCAGTCTGGGATGCACCCAGATTGCGCAGGAGATCAAGCGCAGTGCCGATTTTCTGGCCACCAGCATGCGTGATAAACCTACCCGCCATCGCAGCCTGCGGGCCGTGTTTAATCATTCCTGGCAACTGCTCAATGCGGTAGAACAGGCCGCCTTGAGTGCCTGTAGCGTGTTTCGGGGCAGCTTCAGCACCGAGGCAGGGGCAGCAGTGGCGGCTCCCGCTGGTGTAGCCACCAAACGGGACTCGCTGCTTGTGCTGCACACCCTCAGCGCCCTGGTGGAAAAATCACTGCTGCGCCACGAGGCCGACGGGCGCTTCACCATGCACGAACTGCTGCGCCAGTTTGCTGAAGAGCATGTGCAGGCGGACGCAGCGGCGGAATTGGCGGCCCGCCAGCGCCATAGCACATGGTATGGCTCCTGGCTGCACGCCCGCCAGGCCGATTTTAGTGGGCCGGGCCTGCGGGCCGCCCTGGCCGAACTGCAAAACGATATTGACAATGTGCGGGCCGGGTGGGCCTGGGCCGTCGCCCACAGTGATGCGGAGCAGATCAGCCGTTACCTGCCGGGCCTGGTGGCGTTTTACGATAATCAGAGCCGTTTTGAAGAGGCGTTCGATACGTTTGCCAACGCCCTCATCACGCTTTCGCCCGCGTCGGTTTCGCCTTTGCTGCGGGCCATGCTGCTCACCCGCCAGGCCCTGTTTGGCGAGCGGCTCGGTCGCTATGATGAAGCCGAGGTGCTGTTACTTGAAGCTTTAACCTTGCTCGAACCATTAGACAATGCCTGTGAACAGGGCCTGGCTTTGCGGGTGCGGGGTTGGGTGGCCGAGCGGCAGGGCACCTTCGAGCATGCCAAAGGATTGTACCAGCAGAGCCTGGCTCACTACCAACGCTGTGGCGACCAGTGGGGCGTGGCGAGTGCCTACCATGGCCTGGGCAGCATCCACGAGGGACTCAAGGAATATGCCGAGGCTCAGCGCTTCACCGAAGCCAGCCTGACCCTGCGGCGGGAGATTGGCGACCAGCGGGGCGTGGCCTTCAGCCTCAACAATCTGGGCATTATTCACGAAATGCTGGGCAATTTTGGCGAGGCGGTGCGCTGCTATCAGGAGAGCCAGACGCTCTTTCTGGCGCTGGATGACCGTTGGGCTATGCTCCTGCCATTGAGCAACCTGGGGGATGTGGCTACCACCCAGGGTGATTACCAGTCGGCCTATAACTACTACCGCCAGGGTTTACAGATTGCCCTGGAGCGGGCGATTGTGCCCAAAGCCATGCTGCTGCTGGTGAAAATGGCCCAGTTGATGGCGCAAATTGGGGCCGACGAGCAGGCGGTGGAGTTGCTGGCCCTGCCGCTGCAAAGCCCCACCACCGAACAGACCTTTCGAGTGCAGGCCCAGCAGCTGCTGGAAACCATTTCGGGGCGGCTGCCCATGTATGTTGTCACGGCGGCGTTGCAACGGGGCGTGGTGCGCAACCCGCCCGCTGCCGCCACCCAGCTCAACCTCACCCTGCGGCTGCCGCCAAAAACCAGCCCGGAAGAGGTGTTGGTGTAGCTTTGCTGTCGAGCTTGGTGATACCCACGCCACGAACTCGGTATGGGTGTTGCGCCTGGTGGCGGCTGCCGTTGCTTTACTCATGCGCTCGCTGCGCTCACTGTGTCATTCCGACCGCCGGGAGGAATCTGCATTGCAGGTACAGCGAAGACCCCTCCTACCGTCGGGGTGACAGTAAAAATAGTAAGCGCCACTTAACTATGCTGTTACTCCAACCGCCGGGAGGAATCTGCATTGCAGATGCAGTGAAGACCCCTCCTACCGTCGGGGTGACAGTGAAAACGAGGAATCTGCATTGCAGGTGCAGCGAAGACCCCTCCTGCCGTCGGGGTGACAGTGAAAATGAGGAATCTGCATTGCAGGTGCAGTGAAGACCCCTCCTGCCGTCGGGGTGATACTGAAAACAGTGGCCGCCACCAGGACTTTTTATCCCTCTGCGTCTCTGTATCTCTGCGTCTCTGCGTTCTGCTACTTCCGAACATGCGGCAGCACCCGCTCGCCCAGCAGGCGCACCGCCGCCAGCGGGTCGGGGCCAAGGGGCGGCCCAAAGCTGAGGTGATCGGCGCCCATGGCTACCAGCCCTTCCAGCCGTTCGATCAGGCTGTTGGCCGTGCCCACGATGCCAATGCGCAACATGCGCTCATTCACTAGCGCCCTGGTCTTGAGCGGGTTGCGTTCCACCTGAAGCGCATGGCTGATGGGGGCGAACTCGGCCCGTTCCACCCCGAGCCGACTGAGAATGAGATCGCTCAAGGCGCTGCCGTAGTAGGCAATTTTGTCGCGCAGCACCGCCTCCGCCGCC
>JALONX010000048.1 GCA_025454695.1 Chloroflexaceae bacterium | reverse complement strand
GCCGCCCCAGCCCCAATACCACCACATCCCCATCTACACCACCTTCCGCTTAACCGAAGAAAACGGCGGCACACGGGTCACTGTCACCGAGACTGGCTTTGAGGCGCTGCCAGACGAGATTCGGCAGCAGCGTTTTGACTCAACAGCGCAGGGGTATGCCACCGTTCTGGCGGAGTTGAAAGTCTATGGTGAGCGAACCAACAGGTGAGCGTCAGCAGCCGCTCTTTGCCGCACTGGCCGACCCTTTTCGGCGCACCCTGCTGCTGCACCTGGCGCAGCATAGCCCGAAAACGGCTACCGAACTGGCAAAAGAGTACCCCATCACACGGCAGGGCATTCTTAAGCACCTCGCTATTCTTGAGGCGGCACAGCTGGTGGTGGTGCGGCAAGTTGGGCGCGACAAGCGCTACTCGTTGACGCCAGAACCACTGAGCGAGCTTGAGGCTTGGATGAAGGAGCTGAACGCTACGTGGGATGCTCGGCTGCTGCGGCTGAAACATATGCTTGAAGGTGAGCAACTCGGTGAGTAAGTTGGCGAAATGATGGCGTAACATGCGGACGCACATGCCACAGGAACTTCCACCACCAACGCCACGTCTATCAGAAAAGAGACTCACAGTGATGGTAGGAGGCTCCTATGTGGCTACGATTGATTGCGAGTCTGGCCCTGCTGCTGCTGGCAGCATGTGGCCAGACGGAAGGTGGTTTGCAAAGCGGCGACCCGTTGCCCGCAGCGACGCCTGTGCCAACGGCGACGCCCGCCCCGCCGGGCCTGCCCGCGCCCACGGCCTACCCCACGCCATCGCCCGCCGCCATGCCCGGCGACTTCACGCTGACGCTGGTGGCAGAAGCCCAGGTAGGCGCATCGCGCACGATCACCTTTACCGCCACGCTGACGGGCGGGCCGGATAACAGCAAAGAGTTTTATTGCAGGGGAATAGCTTGGAACTTTGGCGACGGCAAAAATCTCACCGCTATGCCAGGCTGCCCGCCGTGGAGTCCTGACATGCGGATTGCACGCACCTTCAGCATCAGCCACACCTACGAAGGGCCAGGTACCATTACGGTGGAGTTGCAGGTCGGGCCGCTCACGGCCAACCCGCTGACGGTGGAGGTGCGCTGACGCGGCCCAGCAGCAGGGTCAACCAGTGTCGTTCGTCTGTTCATGGCGTCTCTTTGGAGGCACCGATCCGCGTTGGCATTCCGACCAGTGGGAGGAATCTGCGTGGCTATGCGCTGAAGATTCCCCCCGGAGCTTACCCTGCCGTTCGACCCTTTGACTTCGCAGTTCGTGAGCTTGCCTGTCCTGAGGCATCGAAGGGACGAACGGCAGGGCAGGCAAGTACACGAACCACGCAGCGACTGGGTTCGGGGTGACATTGCGATGCACTACACCAACACTTTGTTGGCAGACCACATTAGCGAGTCTGGACAAACGGCGGGCTAGCAGGTACAATCAGTTTGAAGCTTCAGCATTACTAGGGGAATGGGCATGGCTATTCCACAACCATACTGGCGATACCAGCTCTGGCGGGCCGTTAGCGGAGGCATGCTCGCTACCAGTCTGTTGCTGGCCGGTTGCGCCAACCCGGCCTCGCCAGTTGCCGAGTCCACCACCGCTGCCCCGCCCGCCGCCACTGCCGCACCCGCCGCCCCGCCAGCCCCGGCTATCACCGTGGTGGCACGGGAGGATGGCCAGCGCATCAGCGTCGCTGATGCAAAGCTGCTCTTCGACGCCAAGCAGGCCCTGTTTGTGGATACCCGTGATGCAAGCGATTTTGCCCAATCGCACATCCCTGGGGCGGTGTTGTACCAATCCGCCGAGTACGAAACCCAACTCAAAAACCTGCCCGCAGGTCACTGGGTGGTCTTCTACTGAACCTGACCAGCCGAAGGCACCAGCGCCCGTGCGGCGTCTCTCCTCCAATCACAAGGAACTACCAACGTGGCGGCCATTCTGGGGGGCTTCGCTGCATGGCGCGACGCAGGCCACCCCACCGCGCCGTGATGCGCAACTTCACCGCTGAGACGCAGAGGCCACAGAGGGAACGTGTTCCCTCTGTGGCCTCGTTGTTGCTTGTGTGGTTTTGCTCAGAAAGCCGCTTGACTCTCAACGCACATCCATGTCATTCCGAACGACGTGAGCAATCTGCATTGCTACTCAGGGAAGCCCCCTCACGTTCGCACGTTCGTTCGGGGTGACAGCGATGAACAACGCACAGCTTCATGCGAAAAATCCACCGCTGACCTATATCCAATCCCTAATCGCTCATCTCCAATCTCACCCCTCGCCCTTCAAACTCCTCACCGCCGCGTCACACAAAATGGCGACGCCGTGGGGAATGCAGGCTTCGTCAATGTCGAAGCGGGGGTTGTGGTGGGGGAAGTTGAAGCCCTTTTCGTCGCTGCGGGCACCAATCATAAAGTAGTTGCCCGGCACCTGGGCCAGCACCATGGCAAAGTCCTCGGCCCCGGTGGTGCGGTAGGTGGTGTTGACGTTCTCTTCGCCCACGACGGCGGCGGCGGCAGCGTGCATCACCCGGGTTGGCCCTTCGGCGTTGACGGTGGCGTCGGTGCCGCGCTCGATGGTTACCTCGGCCCGTGCGCCCAACGCTGCCGCAACCCCGGTGGCGATCTCCTCGATGCGGCGGTGGAGCAGCACGCGCACCTCTTCGGTGAAGCTACGGATGCTGCCGCGCATGGTGGCGGTTTCGGCAATCACATTGCCCGCGTTGCCCGCCGCAATGCTGCCCACCGTCACCACGCCCACGTCGTCGGGGTTGACGTTGCGGGCCACAATGGTTTGCAGCGCCACCACAATGTGGGAGGCAACCAGCACCGCGTCAATGGCCTGTTCGGGCTGGGCGGCGTGGCCACCTTTGCCATGCACCACAATCTCCAGCTTGTCGGCGGCGGCCATAATCGGGCCGCTGCGCACCACCGCCATGCCCACCGGGTGGTTTGATGAGACGTGAATGCTCAGGGCCACGTCCACATCTGGCCCTTTCAGCACCCCATCCTTGAGCATGGCTACCGCGCCGCCCACGCCCTCCTCGGCAGGTTGGAACATCAGCTTCAGCGTGCCGGGGAACTGGTCGCGGTGCTTCATCATCAGCCGAGCCACGCCGAGGCCAATGGCTACATGGGCGTCGTGGCCGCAGGCGTGCATCAGGCCCGGCGTTTGCGAACGGTAGGGCACGTCATTCTCTTCGTGGATGGGCAGCGCATCCATATCCACCCGCACCAGCACCACCCGCTCGCTCCCGGCCTGGCCGCCCTGCAACAGGCCCACCACGCCGGTTTTGCCTACGCCAGTGATCACCTCGTAGCCGAGCTGGCTGAGCTGCTCGGCCACAATGCGGGAGGTACGAAACTCCTGAAAGCCCAGCTCAGGGTGCATGTGCAGGTCGCGGCGAATGGCAACCAGTTCATCACGGAGGGCTTCAGCTTCTGCAAGAAATGGGGCAGTCATGGCACACCTTTCATTGATTTACCCTGGACTCATGTGGGGCAAGTATACCGCAAAGCTGGCAGGTGCAGTGAACTGCGTGAAACGTACTGCGAACTGCGAACTGCGAACTGCGTGAAACGTGAAACGTGAAACGTGCTGCGAACTGCGAACTGCGAATTGCGTGAAACGTGAAACGTGAAACGTACTGCGAACTGCGAACGGCGTGCAGCGAACGGCGTGCAGCGAACTGCGAACGGCGTATTGCGTGCTGCGAACGGCGTATTGCGTGAAACGTGAAACGAGCGGTGTGAACCATAAACATCTCTGCGTCCTCGGCGTGCTCGGCGGTGAAAGGGGTGCTCGGTGTCCTCCGCGTTGAAAAACCGCCTTCAACTCCGCCTTAAGGCTGAGCATACATACATCTAAAGAACCATAATGACCCCTTGACAACCATTATGACCCTATGCTATACTGCTGCCATCGAACGACAAACGAGGAACGGAGAACGAAGAACGAAGAACCGAGAACGGAGAACCGCTGCACGGAATACGTAATGCGTAATGCGTAAACCGTAATGCGTAATGCGTAAACCGTAATGCGTAAACATCTTAAAACTTGGCGTGCTCGGCGTTCTCGGCGGTGAAACTCGTAACTCGTAACTCGTAACTCGCAACGTGGGGTCGTGGTGTAATGGGAGCGCAGTGGCGCGGCATGCCACAGGTGAGGGTTCAATTCCCTCCTTCTCCACCAACCGGAAAAGTATGAAGTATGAGTGATGAAGTATGAAGAACAACGAATAATCAGTGTAACTTCATCATTCATCATTTGCCGCTCGTGTGGGCGCTAGCTTAACAGGCAGAGCACGACACTGTGAATGTCGCCGGTGCCGGTTCAAATCCGGTGCGCCCTCCCACATCCGCAAGCCGAGAAGTGAGGCCGGCGTCTGCAAAACGTCTGAAGTGGGGGCAGTACCCACGCGGGTGTCCAGATGGAAGGTTGCCAGAGTGGTAATGGGTTCGGCTGCTACCCGTAAGCCTGGGTAACACCAGCGAAGGTTCAATCCCTTCACCTTCCGCCAGTGTGTTTTTGGTCGGCACAGATAGCGATGCCCAACATTGTATTACATCCGATCATCTGCAATCTGCCCTGAAAACACGATGAACATGTGGTTTGTAAACGCACGAAGTTGAACGGACTCACATAAGCTTCTTTGCGCCTTTGTGCCTTTGTGAGAGCCGTTCTGATGGAAAGGCAAGCCGATGTGGTGACGGCACCCAGCTCGAACCTGGGCGAGCGTAAGCCTTGCAGGTTCAACTCCTGCTCTTTCCGCCAATGATCAGCGTGCGTCGGGGTGCGGGCGGCGGGCCAGCGCGGCCCCCCGCGCCCGGAACCCTGGGAACAACAGTGCGGCAACAACGAGGTGTGGTGTAGCCTGGCCAACATCCCGCGTTTGGAACGCGGTGACCGCTGGTTCAAATCCAGCCGCCTCGACCATAAAAACTGCGTACTCCGTGCTACGTATAGCACAAAGAACGTTATCGCTCAACTTACGCAGTACGAATTACGCAGGACGCAGTAGGGTGTGGAAGGGCCAGCCGATTGGTGACGGCACCCGGTTGGAAGCCGGGCGAGCGATGAGCCTTGCGCGTTCGACTCGCGCACCTTCCGCCAAGATTGGGAGAACCAGCCGATTGGCGACGGCACCCGGCTTGAACCCGGACGAGCATCCGCCTTGCAGGTTCAACTCCTGCTTCTCCCGCCAGCATCCAGGTGTGGTGCAGCCAGGTTAGCACTCTGCGCTGGGGGCGCAGCGGTCGCACGTTCGAATCGTGCCACCTGGACCAGGGTGATTGTAGATTGTAGATTGCAGATTGCAGATTGCCAGAAGGCAGGATCTTCATGCAGAACACTACAATCTACAATCTTCAATCTGCAGTCGGGCCAATATGGACGGGCCGCTACGTGCCCGATTAACCGCAGCGTTTGGGGCGCATGCCCTACATTGCCCTCGTGGTGAAGTGGCTATCATCACTGTCTGTCGAACAGTAGTAGGCGGGTCGGAACCGCTCGGGGGCGCCAATACGAGTTACGAGTTACGAGTTACGAGTTACGAGTGAACACAGTGCTGAGTGCTGAGTGCTGAGTAATCTGCAATCAGGTAATCTGCAATCTAACATGCCGCTGTAGCTCAAACGGAGAGAGCGCCGCGCTTCGAACGCGGAGGCTGTGGGATCATACCCTACCGGCGGTGCCATTACGAGTGACGAATGACGAGTTACGAGTGACGAATAGTACATGGCATGGCACAAAAACTCGTTACTCACAACTCAAAACTCGTCACTTGACCTGGGCCAGTCGTCTAACAGGAAGATGCCATCCTTGCAAGATGGGAGATGCGGGTGCAAATCCCGCCTGTGTCCACCAATTCAAGTGACGAATGACGAGTAACGAGTAACGAATTATGGTAAATGTACTCGCAACTCGCAACTCGCAACTCGTCACTCAACATGGCCCTGTCGTCTAACGGTCAGGACGCCTGGCTCTCAATCGGGCAGCACGGGTTCAATTCCCGTCGGGGCTACCAGTAATCATTTTGGATTTACGATTTTGGATTTTGGATTATTGTGCTTAATCGTAAATCGTAAATCCAAAATCTAAAATCGTCTCGGCTCTGTCGTCTAACGGCAAGGACGCCCGGCTTTCAATCGGGCAGCGCGGGTTCGATTCCCGCCAGAGCTACCACATAATTTCAGTTGGCAGTTGGCAGTTGGCAGTTGGCAGTTGGCAGAGAATAAAACTCGCAACTCGCAACTCGTAACTCGTAATTTGACGTGGCGATGTGGCGCAGCAGCTAGCGCAGCGGACTCATAACCCGCAGGTCGGTGGTGCAAATCCACCCATCGCTACCACATGAAACGTATGAATGATGATGTATGAAGTATGAAGATCATTGAATAGAGTGTGTATTCATCCTTCATCATGCATACTTCATACTTGCGCATCGCCTGTGAGGTGTTGTCAGGGGCACACTCCGCTCGTACCGGAGAAGGGTCGGGGCAGAACCGGCGGCAGGCTCCAAACGGAAAAGGATGAATGATGAGGTGTGAAGTATGAATATCAGTGTCATTATTGCTTTTCTTCATACCTCATACTTCATACACCATACATTTCTTTGCCTGCGAAGTGTTGGTAGCGGCACACTCCGCTTGTAACGGAGGGGAGCCGGGGCGGAACCGGCGGCAGGCTCCAAACGGAAAAGGATGAATGATGAAGTATGAATGATGAAGTATGAATGATGAAGATCACTGAATGCAGCGTTGTTCATCCTTTATCCTTCAGCCTTCAGCCTTTTTGTGCGGGGTAGCTCAAAAAGCTACTTGCCTGCGCGACTCGCACGCTATGGACAACTTTATCGCGCTGTGGATGGAATTGGCAGACACGCTGTCCTCAGAAGGCAGTGCGGGGAAACCCGCGTGAGCGTTCAAATCGCTCCAGCGCGACCAACATGCGGTTGTGGTGGAATGGCAGACACACCAGGTTGAGAGCCTGGCGGGCACATCGCCCATGCGCGTTCGAGTCGCGCCTCCCGCACCAGTTCGATGTTGGATTTTAAATTTGCGATTTTGGATTACTACGCATCGCAATGCATGCCAAATCTAAAATCCAAAATCCAAAATCTAAAGTTGAAATACCGCTGTAGCTCAACGGCCAGAGCACACGCCTTTTAAGCGAGGAGGTGGGGGTTCAAATCCCTCCGGCGGTACCACATGTCATCGTGGCGTAACGGACAAGCGTGGCGGCCTTCCAAGCCGTGGGTGAGGGTTCAACTCCCTCCGATGACACCAGCCCCGTCGTGGCGCAAGTGGGCAGCGCAACGGACTCTTAATCCGAGGGTTGCAGGATCGTGGCCTGCCGACGGGACCAATGCGCAAGTATGACGTATGAATGATGAAGTATGAAGAAGAATACCGACGACCATGATCTTCATACGTCATACCTCATCATTTATACTTTTCCTTCGGGATGTGGTGTAGCGGCAGCATCCTGGCGTCGGAAGCCAGTGGTCGCACGTTCAAATCGTGCCATCCCGACCAACGGAAAAGGCAGAAGTATGAATGATGAAGTATGAATAACACAGAGGATCAATGATCGTTCATACTTCATACCTCATCCTTCATACTTTTCCCATACGAGTGTAGCTCAACGGCGGAGCAGCGGTCTCCAAAACCGACGGTTGAGGGTTCAAATCCTTCCGCTCGTGCCAGTGTCCGGCGAACATTAACAACTAAAACTCTTTATTCCTCGATAGCTCAACTGGCTGAGCGCCCGGCTGTTAACCGGGGGGTTCCTGGTTCGAATCCAGGTCGGGGAGCCACACAAAGTAAAGAATGAAGGATGAAGGATGAAGCTCAGTGCATACTGTGTTTTTCATCCTTCATCATTCATACCTCATACGTTTGCCTTTTGTCGCCCTGGCGCAACCAGACAGCGCACCGCTCTGCGAAGGCGGAGGTTCCAGGGGCAGATCCTGGGGGCGATGCCACAACCGATTTGCGATTTTGGATTTTAGATTTTGGATTGCGGAGCACAGCAGTAATCTAAAATCCAAAATCCAAAATCTAAACTGATGTACAGGGTTCGTCTAACTGTAGGACGCGAGCCTTTGGAACTCGCTGTGGAGGTTCGAGTCCTTCACCCTGTACCATGCGCCGGTAGCCCAAGGGCAGAGGCAGGCGGCTTAAACCCGCCCTGGTGCTGGTTCGAATCCAGCGCGGCGCACGACAGAAAATGATGAAGTACGAAGTATGAAGTATGAATATCAATGCAATGCAGAAAAGTTCATACATCATCATTCATACTTCATACTTTGGGTTATTGCGGGGTAGTTTGTGTCGGTACAAACGCCGGTCTCTGAAACCGGAGTGCCAAGGTTCGAGTCCTTGCTCCGCAGCCATTGCCCTCGTAGCCCAACGGCAGAGGCAGCCGCCTCAAAAGCGGTACGGTGCTGGTTCAAATCCAGCCGGGGGCACCAGTTCGATTTACGATTTACGATTTACGATTTTGGATTGCCTGCATTTCTGTTCAATCCAAAATCGTAAATCCAAAATCCAAAATCACCTTGCGTCAGCCTGGGCGTGAGAGAGCCTCGGTGGTCTGTAAAATCACCGCCTTCGGGCTGAGGGGGTGCAAATCCCTCCTGGCGCACCAATTCAAGTGACGAATGACGAGTAACGAGTGACGAGTTTCCCAGAACGTGTTCTCTGCATCACTCGTAACTCATCACTCGTAACTCGTCACTCATACTGGCTCGTAGCTCAACGGAACAGAGCATGCGTCTTCTAAACGCAGGTGTGTGGGTTCAAATCCCGCCGGGCCAGCCAGTACCATTTTAGATTTTGGATTTGCGATTTTGGATTGAATTGGTCTTCTCAATCGTCACTTGTTACTCGTCAATCTTGTTGATCCGTGGCGCAATGGTGAGCGCAGGTGTCTTATACACACCCGGTTGCGGGTTCGAGTCCCGCCGGATCAACCAGCGTAAACTGCGTACTGCATAGGCTTAACTCATAATTCGTCACTCGTCACTCGTCACTCGTCACTTGTCGGACGATAGCTCAACCCGGTCAGAGCACCTGTCTGATACACAGGCGATCATGGTTCAAATCCATGCCGTCCGACCAATGCCCGCGTAGCTCAATTGGCCAGAGCGCCGCTCTTACAAAGCGGATGTTGCACGTTCAAGTCGTGCCGGGGGCACCAGTTCGATTTTAGATTTGCGATTTTGGATTTGCGATTACCTTGCCAATCCAAAATCGTAAATCGTAAATCGTAAATCGTCAATTTTGTTGTCGCTGTAGCTCAGCCAGTCAGAGCACTGCTTTGGTAAAGCAGAGGCCCCGGCGCAACTCCGGGCGGCGGCTCCATCCACTCGTAGCTCAGAGGTAGCAGCGTCTGTCTGAAGAACAGAAGGTCGCAGGCTCGAAACCTGCCGGGTGGACCAGAACGCAGGTATGAAGTATGAATGATGAAGTCTGACAGCCAACGAATGCAGTGGTGGTCATACTTCATACCTCATCCTTCATACTTTCATCATCAGGTCGTGGCGTCAACAGCAGCGTGCCGGTGTGCCATGCCGGAGGTGCGGGGGCAGAACCCGCCGACCTGACCAACAAGAAACGTATGAAGGATGAAGTATGAATGAGGAATGCTGCCTTGCTCAATTCCTCATTCATACTTCATCCCTCATCATTTGGGTTTATTGGGCGTACTCTCACAAGGGAAGCTTACACGCGCTTCGAACGCGAAGGTCGCAGGTTCGAGTCCTGTCCCCGGCTCCACATGCCGGGGTAGCTCAGAGGTAGAGCATCAAAAAAGCTGCCCGAACTTGTACGCCCCACTTTTTTCGCCACACGTTTCACCGCGGAGCACGCGGAGCACGCGGAGTTGTTTTCACCACAAAGTCACAGAGAACACGAAGATGAGCTACAACTAAGTCAGCCTCTGCGCCCTCTGCGTCTCTGCGGTGAATAGTTGAAAAGGAGAAATCACATGTTGACAATGACTGCACCGCGCCTCCATGTGCGCTTCAATGGCCGCAGCGATGAGTTTGCGCTGGAGACCCTGAACCTGCGCCCCGCCGCCAGCGACGCTGAGTTCCGAACCGCCCTCGCCCGCCACTACGACTGCCGCGTGTCCGACCTTGCCGACTACGTGATCGTCCGCGAAGACCAGGCCATCATCGTGCGCCCGGTGGCGGTGTACGGGTAGAAGTAGCCGATAGCCGATGGGCGATAGGCGATAGGCCGGGCAGAAACGCAGAGGCGCAGAGAGGCAGAGACACAGAGGATGAACACAAGGGATATGAAGGAATTGAAGGAAATGATGTGCGTATGCTCAGCATAATTTCCCTTATTTCCTTTATTTCCTAAATGACTCAGCACTCAGCACTCAGCCCTGTCCGGCATTCGTAATTCGTCACTCGTAACTCGTAATTTGTCTTGTGACGTGCTCTAACTGCATGGGCGTACATACTTTGCAGGTTCGAATCCTGCGTTCTCCCCTGGGGGAACTGGCGGAATGGTAAACGCAAGAGACTGTTAATCTCTCCAAGTGGGGCAACCCATCGCCTGCGCGACTCGCACGTCACAGCCAATTGCAGATTGTAGATTGCAGATTGCAGATTGCTCGACATTCATACTTCATCATTCATACTTCATACTTCTCATCTGGGGCGCGTGCGGCGCGTCCGCCGTGCAAAGCCGTGAGGCCAACGGCGCGATCAGGGTTCGATTCCCTGGCGCTCCACCAGTTCGATTTTGGATTTTGGATTTACGATTTTGGATTGGTCAATCCAAAACCGAAGTGAGGGTTTCAGCCGAGACGAACATAGTTTACAGTTTTCGATCAAATAACTTTTTACCAAAGGTTAATCCTGTAAACCCTGTCAGGACTTTGCCTTAAATCCAAAATCCAAAATCCAAAATGACAAAAAGGAGACCGACGTGAGCAGCTTGATTGTGCCAGTTGCCCTGATTGACGCCATGCTGCCCCACCCCAACGCCGACGCGCTGGAGATTGCCCATGTGCTGGGCTGGCAGCTGGTGGTGCGCAAAGGCGACTACCAGGCCGGGGCGAAGGTGGTCTACTTTCCACCCGACACCGTGCTGCCCCTGGAGGTCTCCGAGCGCTTCGGCGTGACGAAATACCTGAGCAAGCAGCGCATTCGTTGCGCCCGCCTGCGCGGCGAGCCATCGTTTGGCCTGGCCGTTGCCCCCGACGATGAGACCTGGGCGGTGGGCGAAAACGTGGCCGAGCACTACGGAGCCACGAAGTATGAACCGCCGCTGCGCCCCACTGCAGGCGACGCTGAGGCCGACCACCCGCTGTTTGTGGCCTACACCGACATCGAGAACATGCGCAACTTCCCCACCGTGTTTGTGCCCGACGAGCCGGTGGTGGTGAGCGAGAAAATCCACGGCACCAACTGCCGCGTGGGTGTAGTGGAGGGTGAGTGGATGGCTGGCTCGAAGGGGCTGCGCCGGGTGCGCCCCGAAAACGACCGCTTTGCCCACAACACCTACTGGTTTCCCTGGTCGCTGGAGCCGGTGCAGGCAATGCTCACGGCGCTGGCCGCCCGGCACCGCCAGGTCATGCTGTTTGGCGAGGTGTTTGGCGGCAGTGTGCAGTCGCTGGGCTATGGCGTGGCACGGGGGCAGATGCAGTTTCGCGCCTTCGACCTGCTGCTGGACGGGCGCTACGCCGACTGGCCCGACTTCACCGCATGGTGTGCCAACTACGGCGTGGCCGTGGTGCCGGAGCTGAGCAGCATGCCCTTCAGCCTGGAGGCTGTGAAGCGACTCAGTGGCGGGACGACCACGCTGATGGGCGAGAACGCCCACATCCGCGAAGGCGTGGTGGTGCGGCCCTTGCGCGAGCGCACCGACCCACGGGTAGGCCGGGTGATTTTGAAGTACGTCAGCGACGCCTACCTCTTTGGCGACGCCAGCGACTACACCGATGTCTAGTATACATAGCTTCGATTTTAGATTGTGGATTTTAGATTATACAGACATCTCAGCCAATCCAAAATCGCTTATTGAAGCTTGGATTGAGGATATTTGCTAACGCCTCAGCCAATCGCAAATCCAAAATCGCAAATCGCAAATCGAAAATGTACAAGAGACGTACTCCAACTGACACAGCGTACATAGTAACCCCTTTACCCAAGGGGTGGGCTAGAACCCACCAGGGGCTGGCTTCGGCCAGTTCCACCACCGCCGCAAGGCCGCTGTGTTGACTTGTACGTCTCTTCTATCACATATGGTTTGATTGTCGTCATTTGTCATTCTGAGCGAAGCGAAGAATCTTGGGCGTGATGATGCCAAAACTCTTCGCTTAAGGCGACAACACGCACACGATCTACCACTTCCTATCTTGCCCACACATACCATTTCGGAACAACTCGTATGCGCCCTGCATACATGCATTGCTCGATAGACGTTTTTGGGTTTGAAGCATGCGTTGCGCAATCTAAAATCCAAAATCGTCAATCCAAAATGCACAAGGGACGTACTCCGACCGATACAGCGTACACAAAGGTACCCTCGCAAGAGGGTGAGGTTCGAATCCTCCCCGAGCTGGCATGCTCATCACCGCCGTAAGGCCGCTGTATTGACTTGTACGTCTCTTCCAAATCAGGGCGCAGCTGCTGCTTGCACATGCATGTGTGGTGGCGGCAGCGCCCTTTTTGATTGCAGATTTTAGATTTTGGATTTTAGATTGGTCTACCTTCGTTGGTCAGATAATCCAAAATCGTAAATCCAAAATCCAAAATCGCCTGGAGGTGCCACCATGACCACCTTTTTCACCGTTCTGTGCCATGCACTTGGCCAGCCGCAGCCCCCGCCACCAGCGGCCCCGGCCCTAGCTGATGAACTGAACCAGTTCGACCTGGCCTTTGTGGTGGATACGACCGGCAGCATGGGCAGCCTCATCACCGCCGCCAAGCAGCAGATGATCACCATGATCGAAACGCTGGCCGCTGCCGCCGAGGTTGACATGCGTCTGGCCGTGGTGGAATACCGCGACCACCCGCCCCAGGACAAGATGGTGTATCGCGTCTATCCATTCACCGCCGACCTGGCGCAGGCCCAGCAGACGATTAACGGACTCAAGGCCGACGGCGGTGGCGACATGCCAGAAGCGGTGCTAGACGGCGTGCTGGCAGCCTGCCGCGAGCTGGAGTGGCGCTCCCACGCCCGCCGCCTGGCGGTGCTGGTGGGCGATGCCCCGCCCCACGCCCGCTGCGCATGTGGCGAAACTATCCAGAGTGTGAGCGCCGCTGCCGAGCAGGCCCGCGTCACACTCTATGCCCTGGGGCTGACGCCGAGCGTCGCAGAGCCATTTGGCGACCTGAGCCGACTCACTGGCGGCGAGTTTTTTGCCACCGGCCAGGCCCAGGCAGCAATCAAGCGCCTTGAGTCGATCCTGAGCGACGAGTTTGGCCAGCTGGAATTCGACCGCCGCGTGCTGCACATGCAGCGCAGCAGCCCAGATGGCAGCGTGGCCGAACTGGCCGAAACCCTGGCCACCACCCGTGGTGCCGTGGCCGCCGCCATCAACCGATTGAACAAGCGACAACTGGCGTAACGATTGCAGATTGTAGATTGCAGATTGCAGATTGCAATGCACCCAATCTACAATCTGCAATCTGCAATCAAAATAGGGGGTGCAACCATGACCGAGCTTGACATTCGCATCCAGATTCTGAACAGCTTTCTTTCCACGCCCCACGGCAAGCTGGCCGACCTTGCACCGCTGCACACCGCTGGCCTCGACCGTGACCCGCTCTTCTACGCTCACCTGGCCGCATGGTATGCAGAGCGGGGCGAGGTGCGCGACCACAAGGTGTTGTTTGTGGCCCACCTGCTCACCAGCGACTTCAGCGAGCTGCGTGAGGTTGGCTGGATGCTGCTGCAGAAGCTGCCGCCCCACATGGTGGCCGCAGCTCAGGCCCACGCCAAGCGCACCATCGGCAAGATGCCGCGTACCTTCAAGAGCGCGGTGGCGGCCTACCTGCGGGCACTGGAGCTGCACCCGGAGCGCTTCGACCGGGCCGCCATGCGTTCGCGCAAGGATCTGAAGCAGCTCTACGCCAGCCTGCGCATTGCGCCGGGCAGCCGTGCCCAGGCCGTGCTGTTCGCCGAACAGCCGCCGGAGGGCAGCCCGCTGGCCCAGCTCAAGACGCTGGCCAGAGCCAGCGACCCGGCAGAGCAGGCCCGCATCATTGTCGAGCAGCGCATTCCCTACACCACGGCGGTTGGCGCGATCAAGACGATCACGCCGAGCGTGCTGGTAGCGCTGATTGACGTGATGACGCCCCAGGAGACCATCAACCACCTGAAGGCGCTAAAGGAGCGCGGCGCGTTCGACAGCCCGGAGGTGAAGGCCCTGGTGGAGGCCAAGCTCAAGGCCGCCGAGGGCGACAAGCGCGTGAGCACGCTGAAGGCTACCCGCGCTATGGCCAACGTGGCCCTGGACGAGAGCACCACGGTGCTGCTGACGGAGGTAACCGACAAGCGTGTCGCCAAAATCGCCCGCATCAACCGCCCGACGGCCCTGTTTGTTGACAAGAGCAGCAGCATGACCCAGGCGATTGAGGTGGCCAAGGAGGTGGCCGCAATGGTGAGCGCCATTTGCAGCGACTTCCGTGTGCTGGCCTTCGACAGCGACACCTTTGAGGTGACGGCCCGTGGCACCGAGCGCAGCGCCTGGGAGCAGGCCTTTAAGCTCATCCGCGCAGACGGTAGCACCAGCATTGGTGCGCCGCTGGCAAAGCTGGGCCGCGAGCGCCACTACGTGGAGCAGCTGATCATCATCACCGACATGGGCGAGAACACCCATCCCTACCTGCACGACGCCTATGCCGAGTATGTTCGGACGATGGGCAATGGCCCGAGCATTACCATCGTCGCCGTTGGTGGCAGCGACCGCACGTTCCTGACCAACATGCAGCGGCACGACCTGCCGCACACGATCTGGAACTTCAGCGGTGACTTCTACAGCCTGCCGAACCTGCTGCCGCTGCTGGCCATGCCTAGCCGCGCCGAGCTGGTGGAGCAGGTGATGGCCGTGCCGCTGCCAGCACGAGCAGCATGAGAGACGTATGAAGTATGAATGATGACGTATGAAGCCGAAGCCCGCGTTGCAGTTCTCATACTTCATACCTCATACTTCATACGTTGTGTTACGCCGAGGCCCCGGCCAATCAGGAGCGAAGGTTCATCTGGTGAAACCGCTACACGGGGGTTCGCCCCCTATTTAGGTGGATAGGTGGCATCTATCTGACCCCTTCGTCCTCCGCGTTGAAAACGCTACGGGGCCTTACCATTGCAGATTGCAGATTGTAGATTGTAGATTGCGGGACTCGTGCCACAATCAGCAATCTACAATCTACAATTGACTTACCCAAACAGTAATCCGCGTTTATCATTGTCTGATTGGAGATGCAGCAACACCACGAGATGATTGGGTTCAATCTGCAATCTGCAATCTGCAATCTACAATCCCATGACCCGCACCGAAATAATCATCAAAGACACCCACCGTGGGTTGCGCTATGTGGACGGCGTGCTGAGCGACGTGCTGGGTGCAGGCCGCTACACCATTCAGACGCCGTTCAATCTTGGCTTCTACCGCCGCCCGAAGGTGGAGATCGTGCTGGTGGACATGCGCGAGCGCGACCTGACGATTAAGGGCCAGGAAATCTTGACGGCGGACAAGGTCGCCATCCGCGTCAGCATCGTGGTGCAGTTCCGCGTGAACGACCCACGAGCCGCCCTGGAAGCGGTGGCCAGCTACGAAGAGCGGCTCTACACCGACGTGCAACTGGCTGCCCGCCGCTCGTTGGCCAGCTCGACCCTGGAGGAGATTCTGACCAACCGCAACCGCCTCAGCGAAGACATTCTGCGCGATGTGAAAGAGTCGGCGGCGGGCTACGGCGTCACCATCGTGCGGGCCGACGTGAAAGATCTGGTGTTCCCCGGCAATTTGCAGGAGATTATGAACCGGGTGCTGGCCGCCGAGCGCCTGAGCCAGGCCCAGCTGGTGGAAGCCCGCACCAAGGCCGCCACTCAGCGCATTGATGCGGAGGCCCGCGCCGAGATTAAGCGCAGCGAAGCCGCCGCCCAGGCCGAGGCCAACCGCAGCGCCGCCGAAGCTGAAGCCGAGGTGCAGCGCATCAAGACGGAAGCTGACATCAAAGCCCTGCGCGAGCGGGCTGAGTCGGCCCGGGCCTACGCCGAGCATCCCGCCCTGCTGCGCCTGACGGAGTTGGAGACTCTGCATGAATTGGGCCGCACCGCCAACGCCCGCATCTACGTCAACTTCAACGGCAACGGCCACAAGGAGGAGGAGTGAGATGAGGGGGTGGAGAAGAGGTTGGCAGAGGTTATGCTTCTGCTAACCTCACTCCACTGGACAACGGATGCTTTTGTGGAATCTCACCACGTCTGAGGTAGGTTGATTGTCAGTAGCACTGTGCCGAGAACAATGACCAGACCGGCGAAGCCCTGCCGCAGGCGCGCCA
>JALONX010000687.1 GCA_025454695.1 Chloroflexaceae bacterium | reverse complement strand
GATGCGGCAGCCCGAGCAGGCCTCGGCCTTGATGCTGGCCCGCACCGGCTCCATCAGCACGCGGCGCTGGCCGATGAGGCTGAGTACCCGTGCCGCCGCAGCCGAACCCTGGGCCACCGACTCAGGGATGGCTTTTGGCCCCTGGCAGGCCCCGGCAATCAGAATGCCGTCGGTCATCGTGACCACCGGGTCGAGTTTGGCGTGGCGCTCGGTGAACCAGCCGCTGTAGTCGCAGCTCATGCCGAAGCGGGCCGCCACCTCCTTCGAGTCCTTGCGGGCCTCCATGCCCACCATCAGAATCACCATATCCACCGGGATACGGCGCTGCTTGCCGATTAACGTGTCTTCGACCTGGATGATCAACTGGCCCTCTTCGCCCGGCCCACGGGCCGCATCCGTCACCTCAGCCACCCGCCCGCGAATGAAGTGAGTCCCTTCTTCCAGCACCCGGTGGTAAAACTCCTCGTAGTGCTTGCCAGCGGTGCGCACATCAATGTAGAAGTTGTAGACCTCGGCCTCCGGCACCCGTTCATGCACCAGGTGCGCAAACTTGATCGCCGCCATGCAGCAGGCCCGCGAACAGTATTCGTTGTAGTTCTTGTCGCGTGAACCGACACAGTGGATGATGCCCACAGTTTTCGGCGCGGTGACACCATCGCGCAGCACAATATGGCCGTCGGTTGGCCCGGCAGCGTTCACCATGCGCTCAAGCTCCATGCTGGTGAAGACATTGGCCAGCCGCCCGTAGCCATACTGGGGGATGCGGCGGGCGTCGAACTGCTCGTAGCCCGTGGCCAGAATGATGTTGCCCACCTCCAGCGTGATCAACTCTTCCTTCTGGGTGAAGTCAATCGCACTGGTGGGGCAGACGATCTGGCAAGCTTTGCACTTGCCCCGCTGGAAAAAGGTGCAGTTCGCAGTGTCAATCACCGGATATTTGGGCACGGCCTGGGGGAAGTTGCGGTAAACCGCTTTGCGATAGCCCAGGCCCACCTCAAAGCCTTCGTCCAGAATCTTCACCGGGCACTTTTCGATGCAGCTGCCGCAGCCGGTACACAAATCCTCAATGACGTAGCGGGGCCGCTTGCGCACCTGCACCGTGAAGTTGCCCACATAGCCATGGACGGAGGTCACCTCGCTCCAGCTCAGCAGGGTGATGTTGGGGTGCTGGCCCACATCCACCATCTTCGGCGTGAGAATACATGCGGCGCAATCCAGGGTAGGAAAGGTCTTGTCGAGCTTGGCCATCTGCCCGCCGATGGAGGAGTCCCGCTCCACCAGGTAGACGTGGTAGCCGGTGTTGGCCAGTTCCAGGGCCGCCGTCAGCCCGGCGATGCCGCCGCCCACCACCAGCGTGTTGGGGTTTATGTCTACAACCAGCGGCTCCAGCGGGCGCTGGTCAATCACTCGCTCCACCGCGCCCTTCACCTGAGCTTTGGCCTTTTTTGTGGCCGCTTCGCGGTCGTCGGTAGCCCACGAGTCCAGCTCGCGGATGTTGGCCATTTCAAACAGGTAGGGGTTGAGGCCCGCCCGCTGGCAGGCGCTGCGGAAGGTCTTTTCGTGCATGTGGGGCGAGCAGGCCGCCACCACCACCCGCGTCAGCCCCTGCTCCTTGATGTCCTGCTCCACCAGTTCCTGGCCCAGGCTGGAACACATAAACTTGTAGTCGCGGGCGATGGTGACGTTACTCTGGCCACCGGCCCAGACGGCCACATCTTCAACCGCCACCGTCTTGGCGATGTTCATGCCGCAGTGACAGACATAGACACCGACCCGTTCGCCATCGGCAGGGCTAGCTTGTTCGACTTGCGCAGCCCCGTTTGTCGCAGTATTGTCAGTTGTCTGGCTCGTCGCAGCGTTGTCAGTTGCCTGGCTCATTGCTGTTCCTCCTCCGGCATACGCGGCATGGGCAGGCTCTTGTCGCCTTTAGCTGGTCTGGCCCGCCGGGGCGCTGGCGGCGCATCTTCGACCTGCATGCCAACCTTGGCCAGGGCCGGGCGGGCATCCACAAACTCTTTGCCGATGCCCAGCGTCTCGGCAGACATGCCAAAGGCCATACCCATCAGCTGGGTGATGAATAGGATCGGCATGCGGTAGTCCGTCTTAAAGTGCTTGTTGACGCTCTCTTGAAAGCCATCGAGGTTAAACTGACACATAGGGCAGAGCGTCACCATCACATCGGCCTCGTAGTCGGCGGCATTCTTGAGCAGACGGCGGATCAACTCCAGGGCTACCTCGCGGCTAATCTGCGTCATGTGGCCGCCGCAGCAGTGGGTCTTAAGCGGGAAATCCACCACCTTCGCGCCCAACACCCGCAGCAGTTTATCCATGGTGGTGGGGTATTCCGGGTCGTCGAACTGGCCCTGAAAGCCGGGACGCACCACCAGGCAGCCGTAGTAGGGCGCAACCCGCAGGCCCGCCAGCGGCTTTTGCACCTGGGCCGCCACCGCGTCGTAGCCCACATCGTTCACAAGCACATCGAGCAGGTGGCGCACCCGCACGCTGCCAGGGTTGTAGTGCAGGCCGCCCGCCTCTAGCGCGATGTTGACCTTCTCGGCCAGTTCTGGCGTGTCGCCAAGGTAGCGGTCAACCTTGCTCAGGTTGAGGTAGCAGGCGCTGCATGGCGCAACCAGCTGGGGTGGGGCCGCTGGGGCGGTGCCGTTGCTCTTGTTGGTGCCATTACTCTTGCCATTACTGGTGCCGTTGCTGCCAAACTGGTTTGCCGCCAGGGCCAGGTTGCGCCCGGTGAGGGCATAGGCCCGCAGCCGGTTCACCGCAATGAACTCTGTCGCACCGCAGCAGTTCCAGTCGTCCACCTCGGTGAACTCAACGCCCAGCCGTTGCGCCACCGCCAGCGTGGAAACGTGGTAAGCAGCAGCGTTCCGTTCCAGGGAGCAGCCGGGGTAATAGCCATAGCGCATAGTAGTTCTCCGTAATAGCTCTCACAAAGGCGCAAAGGCACAAAGGAGAGGGAAATGAAGGAAATGAAGGAAATGACGCCATCACGCCGCTGAATATTCCCCTCATTTCCCGTATTTCCTTTGCCGCTGATTACTCGTCACTCGTTACTCGTTATTCGTCATCTGGTCAGCTTCCGTCAATCTCCCTGGCTTTGGCCAGAATAGCCTTAAGCTGGTCAATGCCCTTAATCTGGCGCGGGGTGAAGTCGAGCCGCTTGCGCTTGAGCATGCCCATGCCCAGCGGCGCTATCTTGAGCGTGCTGAGGGGCTGGTGGCGCAGGTAGTAGCGGGTGATCAAGCCCAGTTCAAAACTACGCCCATACTGTTCAACGTAGTCAATAAAGGTGGTGGAAAAACCGGGCGCATTGGCAGCAGTGGACTCGCGGTACAGCCCCTCCTGGATGGCCATGCGCTTGAGGGTGTACATCAGGTCGGTGATGTGGATGTCCTGGGGGCAGCGCTCCATACAGTAGTAGCAGGAGACGCAGAACCAGGGCGTGTTGCTGCGTAACACGGCGTCGCGCATGCCAGCGGCAATCATGGCGAAGAGCGCACGGGGAGTATGTTCCATATCGGCCCCGGAAGGGCAGGAGCCGCCGCATGTTCCGCACTGGAGGCAGGCTTCCAGATGGGGATTACCTGGCGTTTCGGCCACCACTTCCTGAAAGAAGGCCGACCCGTGGGCGCGCCCGGCAGGTGTAGCCATAGCGGACTCCTTGAATTGAGCGTTGAGAATTGAGAATGAAGAACGTAAGTACCAGGTAATAGGTACTCAGTTCTCAGCACTCAATGTATGCACTTGTGCTAAAGCTGATACTAGCTGCGGTGGTGCAGCGCCACAACGAGTCAACGTTGATTCTGGTAGCTGCGACGAGGGTGGAGTGTTGGCGAACTTCTATGTTCAGCCGCCTGTTTTTTGCGAAGAGCGGCGGCGGGCCGTGTGTGTAACGCTACTCGTTGTGTGAGGATGAAAGTGGTGTGATTGGATGGGATTCAGCATCCCATCAGGTTGATGTAAGTGTGGTCTGGTTACGGT
>JALONX010000047.1 GCA_025454695.1 Chloroflexaceae bacterium | reverse complement strand
GCCACGCCTGCTGGTGTCGCTTTTGTATTGCTGGCGAACAGCCCGAGCAGCGGCACTATTCCCTACACATGGGCCAGGATTTGCCGTAAGCAACAATTGAGCAGCCGCTCCAATGCACGCATGTGAACGACGGACAATAACCCGACATCTGGATTCTGGGCTTTGAGGACGAAGCGGGCAAAGCCGCATGGCCATTCATAGCGTAACTCGTTTAAGGAGAGCGTGGTTGCACAGCACGGCGTTTCGACAGCGAGATGCTTAAACTGATGCGAATACGCCCTATCCATTGCCTCGTGCCACCAATTGCTGATCGCTGTGCGGCAGCGGGGACATTTTACAGTTTCAAAGTTAGCACCGGCGTCAACAAAGATCGGCGTGTGGGAGACAAGGATCGAAATGCTATCCGCCCGTGGCGCAAGCTGCTGCAACAGGCGTTGGGCATGCGCTTGCGCCTGGGCATCAGGAATAAAAAAAGGATCGCGGGGAATGACACAGATAGAGTGGGTTGACATGAAGGGGCGTTGCGCTTACGTTACGCCGAGCGCACCAGCGGCTCAATCGCTGCCAGTTCGCCTTGTTCGGCCTGCTGCACCTGGTACACATCCCAGCGTAGCTGAAGGTTCAGCCAGAAGTCTGGTGAGGTGCCGAAGAACTTCGCCAGGCGCAGGGCCAGACTCGGTGTCAGCCGGGCCTGTTCCGCTACCAGGGCTGCAATGTCCCCTGCAGGGACGTGAATAGCGTTGGCCACGTGGGGGTGACTGAGACCAAGCGGGGTCAGAAATTCCTCTTGCAGCATTTCGCCTGGGTGGGTGGGCGGGCAGTGGGTGGGGAGGGAGGGCATATTTCTTCTCACCCCCGCCCCCGCCGCATGCCACCGGCGCGGGTTTCGGCGACCATACGGCGCGGCGGCGCGGGCGCGGCGAAGAGGTCATCGGCCTCGCTATCGGGGTCAGCGGCGGCGCTGGGGGCGGCCTGCGGGGGTGGGGCAAGGGCCTCGTCGCGGCGGGGCAGGGCTACGATGTTGCCGAAGCAGTGGGGATTGGCGTTGATCAGGTCGTCGGAGCCGCGAAAGCCTTGCAGCACCAGCGGCGTGCCGAGGCTGCCCAGGGCCACAATCGGCCCACTCACCATAAAGGTGTAGCGCCCGGTGCGCTTGGGGTCGGGCAGCGAACAGTAGCGTTGAAAGCCCTCACGGCCCAGCTCCGTTTCCACAAATTCGCGGTCGCTGCCCAGCTTAAAGCCCTGGCCAAAGATTTTGACCTGCAACTGCTTCAAAATCGTGCGGTCGAAGTCGGCCAGCGTCTGGGTGATGAAAAACCAGCCCACGCCATATTTGCCCGTCATGCGGATGCTCTGGGCCAGCAGCGAGCGGGTGCGTGAACCATCGGTAGACTCACTGGCGTGTTCGCCCGCAAAGAGGTGGGCTTCGTCCAGCACCACCAGCGCATTCGAGGCGCTGCCGCCCTGAAAGCTCTTGTGAATTACATGGCGCAGCCGGGTCAGAATTTCGTTAAGCAGAAAGTAAGGCGTTTCGTCGGCTCCTTCCTGGTTAAAAGAGAGGATCACCACCGCCCGCTCCGTCAGCACCTGCTTGATGATCTGCGACAGTGGCGTGCGGCCATCGCTGGTGCGAAATGAGGTCAGCGATTCGAGCCAGAGCCGTTGCAAGCGGGTCTGGTCGAGGTTGTAGCGGGCCAGCACATCGGCGGCCCGCTGGCCCTCGCCGGGGGTGGTGCCGGGGCGGCTGGCGTAGATCACGTCAGCGAAGCGGGCCAGGTCTTTCACCAGCAGCGGCAGGTCGGCCAGGCGCAGGTCACGGATGGGGCGGCGTTTGCCGTGTTCGTCGGCCAGTTCGTTCAGCATGTGGGCCAGCCGTTCGGCGGCTTCCCGCTCCTTATTGGCCCCCTTAAAGCCCAGGCTCTCGAAAAAGCCGGTACGTCGCAGCAGCTCGGTAAACGCTTCCGTTCCCTCCAGTGCCACCTCGTCGGTTGTCAGGGTTAGCACCTCGCGCCGCTGCCGCAGGCTGCCAAACATGCGCCGCAGGCTAAAATCCACCCGGCTGTCGCCAGCGGCAAAACGGTCGCGGCCAAACTCGCCCTGAGGGTCAATCACCAGAATGCCCAGCTGCGGGTTGGCGGCAAACCCGGCCAGCAGCTGCGAGGCCATAATGGATTTGCCGCTGCGGGTCTGGCCGAAGATGCCCATCATCACCGCCTCGCCAAAGCCGCCGTCTTCGGTTTTGCCGAAGTGCCGCAGCGTCAGCGGCACGGGCAGCCCATCGCCCGGCGACTGCCCGGCATAAAAAATCCCCGGCTCGGTATGCACCAGTTCTTGCAGCGCCTCGGCAGTAGCGGGGTAGACGGCGGTGCCACTTGGGGGCGGGATGGAAAGGGTGGTGCGGCGTCGCACATGGCCCTCGTCATCCAGCAGAAACACCCCCAGCGCGGTGAGCTGGGCGCTGGTCAGGTCGCTCTCGCCGCTGAGGGCGGGCAGCGCCCCCTGGTGCTTGATCACGGCGCGAATGATCGGGTCTTCGTGCCAGCGGTTGCGCGTCACAATCCCGCCCAGCTGGCACAGCGCCCGCTTGCGGTAGGCCTTGCCGTTGAAGCGTTCCACCACCTCAAACGTCACCCAGGCATGGTCAAGGGCGCGGTCACGGGCCGTTTCTAGAATGTCAACGGTGAAGGTGGTGGTGGAATTGGGGCTGCCAATAATGGCGATGGGAGGGTTCATAGGGGTTCACCGCTGATCAAACTCACCGCGGAGGGCGCGGAAAAGATTTTTTACGGCTCGCGCAAAGCCGCAAACGCGCCAAGGGTCGCATATGTATGTCCAACGACTTCCCTTTGTGTCTTTGTGCCTTTGTGAGAGACCGTTCAGACAACCTCTGCGTCCTCCGCGTCCTCCACGATGACACAATTGGGCCAGGCGCACAAAAATGCTGAACACTTGTTTCAAGTATAGCAGCAGTAGAACAGAAGATCAAGTGGCAATGTGGAAAGCGTTTTTAAAACGTATGTTCGGTAGCGACATCTTATCCGCTGATAGGCATATCTTATCGGTTGCGCCATGCTCGCAAGATATACTCAGGAATAGACGTTGGGGCTGAGTACAGCTAAAACGTGAAAGGTACTGCGTACTGCGTACTGCGTGCTGCGTGCTGCGTACTGCGTACTGCGTGCTGCGTGCTGCGTACTGCGTACTGCGTGCTGCGTACTGCGGAGTCTGCAAATGGTTCTCGGTTCCTGGTTCTTCCAATCTGCAATCTGCAATCTACAATCTGCAATCAATACCGCTGGAGGTTTACGTGAAACAGATACTGGTAATTCATCTTAACGAGGGCGACGAAACCACAACCCTCTCGTTTTTGGGCCAGCAGGTGCAGCTGCGCCGCATGGGCTGTGGCGGCAATGTGGAACGGGCCCGCACGCTCATCCACATGTTCGATGGTACAGTAGCGGCGATTGGGCTGGAAGGCTTGCCTGCCGAGCTGCACCTGGGCCACGCCCGCCGCGCCCACGAACTGGGCGGCAGCCTGCCAGATGAGGCGAAACAGACGCCGGTGGTGGATGGCGCTGGCATCCGCGACGGGCTGGAGCGTTGGGGCATCATCCTGGCGGAACGGACTCACCCCGGCCTGTTTGGCCAGAAGCGGGTGCTGATGGTGCCCGGCTTGAACCACGAGGGCCTGGCTCAGGCGCTGGGTCGGCGCGCTTCGGCCCTGCGCTACGCCGACCCCGAAATGTTTTTCGCCCTGCCCGCCGTGCCTGGCGTGGGCAGCCAGCAATCGCTGGAGCAGGTGGCCGGGCCAACGCTGGATCGGCTTCAGGAAGCGCCCTTCCGCCTATTGAGTGCCCAGCCCGGCCAGCCCCATGTGCATCGCGATGAGTCGCCCTTCCGCTGGGCCGACGTATTGGCAGGCGATATTGGCGCAATCCGCCGCTATGCCCCGGCCAAGCTGCCCAAAAAGATTGTGGTGGCGGAACACGCCGATGACGCAGACGAGGCCGACCTGCGCGGGCGCGGGGTGAGCGTGCTGGTCACCCTCATGCCGCCAGTGACGGAAGTATCCGAAACTCACCGCCAAGAACGCCAGGGACGCGAAGAAACTGAATTTTCTGCTAAAAACCTCGGCGCTCTCGGCGGCCTCGGCGGTGAACAACTGGGGCGGCATTCGGCGGCGACAATGGAGGCGCTGCTGGTGGCACTGCGGCCCGACCCCAACGCCCCGTTGAACGAGGACACCTATCTTGACCTGATGGCTGACATTCAGTGGACGCCGACGGTGCGCTACCTCCAGCCAGAGGAGGCGGGCATTAACAAGTTCGCCTTTGCCATTCACCCGCTCGACATCAGCTTTCTCCATGCCTACAAACCCATACGCTGGACACGCTACCTGCCCGACGCCCTGGTGGAGAATGTGGCCGCTTACTTCCCGCCGCTCTACGTGGGCAAAATCACCGGCGGCGTGTCGCCCACCACTGGCCAGCGCATCGAGGGCTACCTGATTTCGCTTGGGGCCACGCCACGCCAGATGATGAAGCACAATGCAAAGCTGACCTACAAACGGCTGAACCAGTCGGCCAAAATTGCCGAGCGCAAAGGCGCACGCATCATGGGGCTGGGGGCCTTCACCAGCGTCGTGGGTGACGCAGGCATCACCGTGGCCCACGAAGCCGACATTGCCATTACTAGCGGCAACAGCCTGACAGTTGCGGCGACGCTGGAAGCGGCCAAGCAGGCCGTGCAGCACATGGGCGTTACCGACCTGACAAAGGGCAAAGCAATGATCATCGGCGCAACCGGCTCGATTGGCTCGGTCTGCGCCCGGCTGCTGGCCCAGGCCGTGCGCGATGTGGTACTGGTCTCGATTGAGCCAGAAAAGCTGATTGAACTGAAGCGCACCATTCAGCGGGAGACACCCGGTTGCGAGGTGGTGATTGCAACCAAGGCCGATGAACTGGTGGGTGAGTGCGACCTGATCGTCACCGCCACCTCGGCCTTTGGGCAGCGGATTGTAAACATCACCCGCTGCAAACCGGGGGCGGTGGTGTGCGACGTAGCCCGCCCGCCCGACATCAGCGCTGCCGAGGCGGCCCTGCGCCCCGATGTGCTGGTGATCGAAAGCGGCGAGGTGCGCATCCCCGGCGACGTTGAGGTCGGCTACAACATTGGCCTGCCACCAAAAACGGTCTACGCATGCCTGGCGGAAACGGCGCTGCTGGCGATGGAGGGTAAATTTGAGGACTACACGCTGGGCCGCAACATCACCATGGAGCGGGTGAAGGAGATTTACCGCCTGTTTAAGAAACACGGCTTCCAACTGGCCGGGCTGCGCTCCTTCGGCAAATTCATCAGCGACGAGGACTTCGCCGCCAAACGAGCCCTCGCCGCCGAACTGCTGGCGGATCGGGAACGCTTCGCCCAGCTTCAGGCCGAAACGGGGGCGAAGCTGGCCAGCATGCCCCGCACCTCCAAGGGCGTCTCAGCGAAGAAGGGTAACGGCGTGCGCTGGGGCGTGCTGGGGGCCGCCGTGGGTGCGGCAGCTCTGGGGGCCTTCTGGCGGCTGGCACATAAGAAGTGACGAGTAAGGCCTGACGAGTAACGAGTGTTCGCAACCTGTGAAGCGCCCTGCCTGCTGCTGGGGTGAGTTTAGCGGTGGGCGGGGTGTTTTATTCTTGCTCTGGCCTCTTGTTCTGTACGCCAGGCAGCTCACGATTGTAGTCTTGCCTGCGCAGCAGTCGTTTGATGTGGAGGTTGCACCCCCACACCCCGCCCAAAGGGGCCAGCCCCTTTGGAAACCCCGCTGGGGCCTGACGCCCCAGACCCCCGCATATGAGTGCGTACTGTACTCACGGTTCGTGGCACCTGCCTCCGGGCTTGTCTGTACCGTTTGTAGTAGGAATAAAGAGATTTTTTGCTGGAACCCCTTGGGCAGGTGCTTCGATTATCTGGGTACAGGCAAGGCATCCACCGCCTTGCGTGTCGCTGCGCCAGGTGTCACATGCGGGGGTTTGGGGGACGCAGTTCCCCAACGGGGGTCGAGGGGCTGGCCCCTTCGGCGGGGTGCGGGGCGGCTCCCCTGAGCTTGCCGAAGGGCAGCGCCCGCAACACCCAAACGAGGAACGCAGAACGATGAATGGTTCAAGCCTAGCACCTGCAAGAGGAGCGCATCGTACCCAAGAACAACGTAAGATGGAAGGCATAACGCCTAAAAAATAAACGCGGGCACTGTGCCAACACACAATGCCCGCACTGTTCTCCACGTTACGCACTACGCAGGACGCAGTGCAGCTCACGTCCCCATGTCAATCCGCGTGATCCATTGCGTCGGGTTGCGGATTTCCTCCATAGTGGGCAGGTTCTCGGGCCGCTCCCAGACGCGGGAGGCAAAGGCAATGCCCCGTGCGTCCACCACCGCGTTCACAAAGGCTTCGCCCTGCTGATACTGGGCCAGCTTCAGATCCAGCCCGGTGATGCGGTTGAAGAGCTGCTCGAACAGAGTGCGGTTCTGCTGGCGCTGGTGCATGCGCTGCTCAATCTGGTCGAAGCTCGGCAGCAACTGCCGCCCGATGGCGTTCATAATATGGTTGCCGTAGCCTTCCACCACCGACATCAGCGCCTGCAAGCGGTCGAAGACGCGCCGCTGTTCTGGGGTGAGCATCATCTCGACCCAGTGCTGGCCGCTGCCCCAGTTCTGCAACATGCGGTTAAGCATGTTGCCGAGGCCGCTGCCAAGGTTTTCCAACTGGCCATGCAGCTGATCGAAATACTGGCGTAACAAACTGTTAAAGTAGTCGCGCACCCACGGGTAGGCCTCGAACTGGAAGGCGTGGGTCGTTTCATGCAGCGCGATCCAGAAGCGGAAGTCCTCGTCGTTCAGGCCGAGGGTGCCCTGCACGCGGGCAATGTTTGGCTCCACGTAGTAGAGCGAACCGCGCACCGCCGGGTCTGGCGAGAGCAGACTCAGGTCATACTGGCCCAACACGCGCCGCGCCAGAAAGCCCAACAGCGCCCCCACCTGGGTGCCGAGCACCTGGCGGTTGATGTCGTTAACCACCACCGCCACCGCGCCCCGTGCTCCGCCGTTGCGGGTATACAGCTCTTCCACCGGTTTAAACAGCTGCTCAAACGAGACGAAGTTGGCCTCCAGCCACTCGCGCCGGTCAAACACATAGATGCGGTTGATGGGCTGCGGCAGGTTCACCCCCAGATATTGGGCGATGAGCGGCTCGCTCTGCTGCACCAGGCGGCTATACTGCTCGCGGCGCATGGCCCGGTCGGGGATGGGAGCCTGTTCCCACTGCGACACCCGCAACGCCACCCGGCGGGCCTGGTTCCAGTCTATCAAGGGCGACTGAGCGCTGCCCCCAGCCACCCCCGCCGTTTCAGCGGCGCGGGCACGGCTTTCCATCCAGTAGCGCACCCCGGCCCCGGCAATCATGCCCATCACCAGAATGGTACCAAGGCGTCGTAAATCATTGGCTGGTTTTGCCACAATCTATTCCTTTCTCATCTGAGAAACTGTCCCGGCAACGGCACAGTTTATTCTTCAGATGACGCTCCAACGGAGGATTTAGTTGCACACATGTGCAATGCTGCAAAAGCACGCTAGGTAGAGCGGCGAATAACAGCTCAGACAATCACAAATCCAAAATCTAAAATCCAAAATCCACTTGCAGTGTATCACGCTCGTAGAACACTGTCCAGACACTGTACTTTCTGTCACAAGATTGCTATAATGGCGGCGTGACAGTATTTCATCGCCATACTGCGTTCTGGGCGCACTATCTTCAGCGGGCAACGGCGCTGCTCGGCGTGCTGGCCCTGTGCGGGGCCTTGTTCACGTGTGTATTGCATTGCCACGTCCAGTCTGCCTCGCCGGAGCTGCCGCCCAACGCCCACTTCTACATCTGTCACGATCCGATTCCGCCTGCCAACATTGGCGAGGCGGCGCTGCTGCTCTTGCTGCTGCCACTGCTGCTGCCGCTAGCGGAACATGTGCGCCCTACCCTCAAATGGCTCGGCCAGCCACTGGCCACTAGCTTTGCCACCTCCAACTGGCCCCACGGGCCGCCCACCCCGCCGCCCCGCTTCGCCAGCACCTGAATTTCAGCAATTTCTCGCAACGCCGCAAAGCGCGCAACGTTCGCAACGTTAGCTCATAACCGGGCTTTGTGCGGTGAGAGTGTGTCGTGCCGTTTCAAAATACCGAATCTTGCTAGAAGGAATAGATATCATGCAGAAGCGAAGATTGCTCGGGCTGCTGGTGCTGGGCCTGCTGCTCAGTGCCTGCGGTGCCCAGGGGCCAGCCGTGAGCGTGCGCGACCCGTGGGTGCGGGCCGCAACGATGGGTGACACAATGGGTGGAGGCCACGGTGGCGCAACCAGTATTACCACGGGAACGATGACGATGGGCGATGCACACGGTGGCGCACACGGTGGCGCTACCGGCACCACAACTGCTACAATGGAGATGGGCCACGGCGGCGGCGGCGCAGTGAGCGCGGCCTACTTCACCATTGCCAACAGCAGCGGCACGGCAGATGCGCTTGTTCGCGCCGCCAGCGATGTGGCTGAAACAGTGGAGCTGCACACAGTGGAAATGCAGAACGACGTGATGCAGATGCGGCCCGTGAACCAGATTGACATTCCGGCACGGGGCGAAGTGGAGCTGAAGCCGGGTGGCTTCCATGTGATGCTGATCGGACTCAAGCGCGACTTGAAGGTGGGCGACACCGTAAACCTGACCCTGACGCTGCAAAACGCGGGCACGCTGAATGTGGCCGCAACGGTGCGACAGTAATCGAATGACAAGATGACAAGGTGACAGGGTGACTGGAAGACCACCCGTTACTGACAGAAGTTACGCGGTGAGGAGGCTTTGGAACACGAACCCCATGAAAAAGCGCGAAAAACACGAAAGGTTACTGTCTTTCGCAGGTTTCGCGTGCTTTCGCGCCCTTCGCAATCCAAACGCTTGTTCACGACCGTGTAACTTAACTCCTGTTACTGATAGGCCTTACACGGTGCGGGTGTGGGAGCGGCGGAGCCGCTCCACGACTCTCCTTGTTCCGCTCGCTGGGGCGGCGAGCGGAACAAGAAAGCATTTCGGAGGGTCGCAGACCCTCCAAACCTCCCGCTTGAGGAGCAACCGCGTAACTCGTGTTACTGATTCGTCTGTAACGGAGGTTTCCTGGTTCACAATACGTTGTCATTCCGAACGAAGTGAGGAATCTTCATTGCACTGCGTTGAAGACCCCTCGCTCCGCTCGGGGTGACCAAGGTGGGCAATGGAACGCAATTCATTGACAGACTAGTGATTTCAGTTTTCAGGTGGTCATCTTGTCATGTTGTCACTAACGAATGGATTTTTATCATGCAACGACGACTTACATGGCGGCTGTCCCTGCTGGCCCTGGCCCTCGTCTTCACCCTGAGCGGCTGCGGGCAGCACCAGTTTTCCGGCACGGTGATCGAGCCGCCGAACGATGCTGCCGATTTTACCCTGACCGACCAGAACGGCCAGCCCTTTCGACTCAGCGAGCAGCGGGGCAAGGTGGTGCTGATGTATTTCGGCTTCACCAATTGTCCTGATTTTTGTCCCTCATCTATGGGCAAGCTGGCCACTGTGCAGCGGGAGTTAGGAACCGATGCCGCCAATGTGCAGGTGGTTTTTATCACCGCCGACCCGGAGCGGGACACGCCCGAACGGTTGCAGCAGTATGTCACCGCGTTTCACCCGTCTTTTCTGGGCCTGCGCGGCACTGACGCCGAGCTGGAGCCGATTCTGAAGGCCTACGGAGCCTACGCCAAAAAGGTTCCGCTGGCCAATTCTGGCCTGGGCTACACAGTTGACCACACCACCGTGCTGTATGCGATTGACAAGGCTGGGAAATGGCGGCTCATCTTCCCCTACGGCACCACCAACGCCGATCTGCTCAAGGACATTCGCTATCTCGCTCAGGAGCGTGTGTCGTGAGCAAGGATGCGAACTCGCCCCGCCGCCAGCAAATCTGGCTTGGCCTGGGGCTGCTTGTGTTTGTGGTGGCCATGCTGGCCCTGAGCCTGCTGCCCCGTTTTGGCGAGGGCCGGGCCATGGTGTTTAGCGTGCCACCGGGCACAGCAGCCCGGCAGGCGGCGGGCGAAACGGTGACGATTTTCCCCCAGACTATCAACCTCAAACTCGACCAGCAGGACACCCTGATCATTCGCAACGACGACAGTGTGCCGGTGACGGTCGGCCCCTTCAAAATCGAGCCGGGCCAGCGTTTTGTGCAGCGCTACACCAACCCCGGCACCTTCGACCTGCTCTGCTCGGTGCATGGCGGCGAACGCCTGCGCATCGTCGTGGAACGCTAAGAATTACCGCAGAGGCACAGAGCGCGCGGAGGTATAGTCCAGTTGGCAGTTGGCAGTTTCTCTTTCTTAATTGCCGTGCCATCTTGTCATCTTGTCATCTCTGCGGCCTCGGCGTCTCTGCAGTGCATAAGGTGCCCGAATCGGCCATGGGCCAAACGTTTTTTTGTGTAGATGCTGTGACACTGAAGCTACACACAAACGTAAGGAGGATGGCGATGGCAGCGAGTCGACGGCGAGCTGACAAAGGTAAAGGGGCCAGCAATGGCGACGGCATGAGCGACGGGCCGGTGCCCATTGGGCGCGGGGCAACTACGGGCAAATATCTGGTGTTGCTGCGCCAGGATGACCTGGAAAATGGCGTGCAGGCCCTTGGTTCGGCCCTGGGCGTGAAAGTGGCCCGTTCGGCTGAGTTTGAGCGCCATGCCGTTGATGCAGACGCGCTGGAATCAGCCGATGCACTCGTGTTTGATAACCTGGCAGTGGCGGTGGTGAACGCCCCACCCGAACAGTTTCAAGCCCTCGGAGCTTCGATTGCGGGAGACGGCCCGATTCTGGCGGTGGAAGCGGAGCGAGTGGTGTATGCGCTTGCCGCCAACGGCCATAGCGCCGTGCTGGAACCACCCACCCTGCTGCCCATTGCTGCGCCACCACTGGAAGCGCCCGCCCACGGTGCCAGCCTGACTAGCTACCTGCTGGGCTATCAGGATGGCGTAAACGAATTGATTGAGCGGTTGATGGAGCAGGAGGGACTGAAGGCCGAGACCCTGGCAGCAGCGGCAGCTCTGGACGAAAGCCAGCTCACATGGGGCTTGCAGGCGACCAATGTTGCCCGCTCCAGCTTCACCGGGCGGGGCGTGCGGGTCGCAGTGCTGGACACGGGCATGGATCTGGGCCACCCCGACTTTGTTGGCCGCAGCATCACCTCGCGCTCGTTTATCACCGGCGAAGCAGTGCAAGATGGTCACGGCCACGGCACCCACTGCATCGGCACGGCCTGTGGCCCCCGGCAGCCCGGCCAGTTGCCCCGCTACGGCGTCGCTTCCGGGGCCGACATTTACGTGGGTAAGGTGTTGAGCAACCGGGGCAGCGGCGGTGATAGCGGCATTCTGGCTGGTATCAACTGGGCCATCAGCAACGGCTGTGCGGTTGTTTCCATGTCACTGGGTGCGCCAACCGAGGTCGGCCAGGCCTTCTCGCGGATTTTTGAAACGGTGGCCCGGCGGGCCCTCGCCGCTGGCACGCTGATCATCGCCGCCGCTGGCAACGAAAGCCGCCGCCAGCAGGGAATTATCGCGCCAGTGGGCCACCCGGCCAACTGCCCTTCGATTATGGCGGTGGGCGCGGTGGACGCGAATGGGCAAATCGCCAATTTCTCGTGCGGCGGGCTGAACAACCAGGGCGGCCAGGTAGATATTGCCGGGCCGGGCGTGGCGGTGCGTTCCAGCTGGCCCCGCCCCACGCTCTACCGCAGCATCAGTGGCACCAGCATGGCCACGCCCCATGTGGCCGGTATCGCGGCGCTGTTTGCCGAGGCCAACCCCGACATGCGGGGCGGGGCGCTGGGCTGGCTGCTGTTGCAAGCCTCGCGCCGCCTGGAGATGCCCAACCGCGATGTCGGCGTCGGCCTGGTGCAAGCCCCGGTGTAGGTTCGCCACAGAGGGCACGGACGGATTGCAGATTGCAGATTGCAGATTGCGCCTGCTGTTTTACGCAGTACGCAGTTCGTAGTACGATCTCTATGTCCTCTGTGCTCTCTGTGGCATATGCTGCGTTTTTCATAAGTGGAGTTTTCCCATGTCCATGGTTGAAGTTTCGGTTGCCCTGGCTGATATGTATATTGATGAATTGCCCCGGATCACCCGCCGCTGCCGCCGGGCAGGCCTGCGGGTGACCCAACAACTCCCCGAAGTCGGCATCATCATCGGCACAGTTGATAGCACCAACATCGAAAAATTGGCACGGATCGAAGGCGTTGCCTCGGTTGAACAGTCCCGCTCGCTTGGCGTGCCCCCGCCCGAGAGCGAGGTGCAGTAGGACGAGTGACGAGTGACGAGTGACGAGTGACGAGTGGCGAGTGACGAGTGACGAGTGACGAGCCTACGTCCGGCGGCGATGTTCGCCATCTAAGACTAAGGTTCACATCAGCTTTACCATGTGCGGCAAACGTAGTGCGGACTTTAGTCCGTGTATAGGCACACGTAGTGCGGACTTTAGTCCGCGTATAGGCCAGGAGGCGGATTAATGAAGATTGACTTTTTAATCTGGACACATCGCGCCGCCCTGGCTCCGAATGAGTTCGGCGTCTGGAAGACCAAAACACGCTCATGAAGATTGAAAATTAAAATAGGTATAGCCCGCGCAGGCGGGCTTTCTATCTCCGAGCCGAGCCCCTGAGGGCCACGGTCAGCGCGTATACCCGTTTTCATTCTTAAAGTTCATAAGTGTGTTGCACCAGGAATGTCCGGGACAATGCGTAAAGCTTCATAAGCGTGTTGCTCCAATAAGCGGCTGGATCAATGTGTTAATCCTTATACGTTAGTGCGTGTATGTTCTATCCTGCTGCGATTCTCGAAAACGGACTCACGCCGCACACGCAATCGTTGCGAGTCGGCTTGAGCCGACTTTCGTGCTAGACGCCGAATTCATTCGGTGACTACTCTCCTCCTTCCTCCTTACCTTCATGCATCACGCGGACTGAAGTCCGCACTACGTTTCCCTCCTCCACCCCACAAAAATCCCCCCGCGCCACATGTGGTACAATCGCTCTCTGACGCCGGATGTTCGCTACCAATGCCCGAGAGTTTGATTGGCTGCGCCCGGCGTAGCACCAGCAGCATGTGAGTACCCAGCAACAGGAGCAGCCGTGAGCACGAAGAAGATTGGTGTAATGGTAGGGCGTGAATGGTCGTGGCCGCCCGCATTTATCGAAGAAGTGAACCGCAGGAACGACGGCGTTGTGGCGGAGTTTGTGAAGCTCAGTGGCACCCGCATGGCGGAAGAATCAGAATATGCGGTTATTATTGATCGCATCAGCCACGAGATCCCCTACTACCGCACGTTTCTCAAAACTGCTGTGCTGTCTGGCACCACCGTCATCAACAATCCCTTCTGGTGGAGCGCCGACGACAAGTTTCTGGGTGCCAGCATTTGCACCAGACTGGGCGTGGCCCACCCCAAAACGGTGGCCCTGCCCTCCCACTCCTACATCGAGGGCGTGGTCACCGAGTCGCTGCGCAATCTGTCCTATCCCATTCCCTGGGAAAAGCATGTTGAATACCTGGGCGGCTTCCCGGTGATTCTCAAACCGGCCTGGGGCGGCGGCTTTAAGCAGGTGTTTAAGCTCAACTCGATGGAAGAGCTGTGGCGGGCCTATAACGAAACTGGCACCGAGTGCATGATGCTGCAAGAGTACATTGCCTGGGAAAAATATGTGCGCTGCATCGTCATCGGTCGCGAAAACATTATGACCATCAAGTTCGATGCGAATGCGCCCTGGCCCCACCGCTACTTCCGCGATGACAACTACCTGACGGCGGAAGAAGGTCGCCTGGTGGTCGAGGGTGCCCTGGCCATCAACCGCGCCCTGGGCTACGACATGAATACGGTGGAGTTTGCGCTGAAGGACGGTGTGCCCTACGCGATTGACTTCACCAACCCCGCTCCCGATTTCGACGTGAACTCGCTCACGCCCCACTACTTCGATTGGGTAGTGAAAACCATGGCCGATTTCACCATTGGCATCGCCAAAAGCGGCTACCGCCAGATGGACGAGTTTCACTGGGCAAAGCTGATGAACCAGCCGATGAGCAACGGGGCAGCCGCGCCTGCGCCTACACCCGCGCTGGTGGCCGCCCCCACCCCCAAACCCGCCACCAAAACTGCTCCAGCCAAAAAGTCCGCCCCTGCCGCCAAAGACGCGCTGATAGACATCAACGGCATTGGCCCGGAGTTTGAGAAGCGCCTGAACGCCGCCGGGATCACGACCTTTGCCCAGGTGGC
>JALONX010000686.1 GCA_025454695.1 Chloroflexaceae bacterium | reverse complement strand
GTAATGCCAAGGCCCCAAAGGCCAGAAGCCTTTTGGACGGCATGAAGGCGGATTTGGACAAATTATCATTGGCCGATTTGTCATCATGGAAATATTTGGCGGGGGAGACCGAACGCCAATCCGGCAACATGCAAAAAGCGAAGGAATATTGGGAGCCATTGGTCAATAGGGGGCGCGATGATTTGTTCCGCGCAAAGGCGGGGTTATCTCTGACGCGCCTTCAGATTGATCAGAAGACATTAAAGCCTGAAGAAGCCATCAACCGCCTTGAAGGGCTTCGTTATGCTTGGCGCGGGGATGAACTTGAGACGCTTATCAATTATCGTCTGGGGCAGTTGTATATTGATAACAAGGACTATTTGAAGGGGCTCACGGTTCTTCGCAGTGCGTCCACCATGACCCCTGATTTGCAGATTGGTCAGGATGTAAACACATTAATGCAAAATACGTTCCGTGACGTGTTTGTAAAAGATCACATCTCCAAAATGTCGCCGATTGATGCCATAAGTTTTTATGAAGAATTTAAAGGCCAAACCCCACCGGGCGAGGAGAGCATTCAATATGTTGAAAAGCTGGCGGAACGCTTGGTAGAGGCAGATTTGCTGGGCCGTGCCGAGGGGAACACCGATGATGTAGGGGTTGTCAATCTCCTGGCGCTGCTCGGTTTCGGCCTGGAGCACCTGCACCTGGGCGCTAACGTTGGCACGCCAGCCTTCGGCAATGGGTAGAAAGCGTGGCCCATAGCGTTCGTCGCTGCGGGTAAGCTCACGCAGCAAGCCATCGAGCTTCTCGACTACTGTGGTGAGGGCCAGGCGCTGGTTGTAGGCATTCTTCTGGTGCATGGCTGCCACCACATCCTGGCTAATGTAGCTGAAGCTGCGCAACAGGGTGTTGGCTGGCCCGGCCAGTTCGCCCACCGCCAGGGTGGTGTGGGCCGTACTGATGGCGTCTACACTTGCACAGCGCTCCAAGCGGCGGGCATCAAGCTCAATCTGGGCTGACTGAGCGGCCCAACGCTGAAAACGGCTCTTTGCCAGATAAGCGAGGGCGGCCCGTCCCTCCGTCTGGTCGCGCTCGGCCACCAGCACCAGGTGTTCGTCGAGACCGAGCCAGGGCAGGCGCTGAAACTCGTCCCAGAAGGCCGGGTGCCAGCGCAGCAGCGGCGGCTTGTCAGCAGCCCGCCCGGCTTCGAGCCGCCGCAGCAGCAGGTTGACGAGCGTGAACAAGGGGTAGAGCAACACTGGCCGCCAGAGGTGCAGGGTGAGACCGAGCAGCAGAGCCATAATGCTGAAAATTACGGAGATTTGCCAGGGCGTTGATGTATCGGTTGCGGCGAACCAAGTCCAGAATCCGCTACTGGTTAACGCACCAGCGATGACCCCGGCCCTTACTCCAGCAATACGTTGCGTGAGCGCCTTGGGCAGGGCAAACAGACTACCGGTAACCATGCCGCCCGTCAGACCGGTCACCAGGCCTCCAGGCACGCTGCCCACAAGGCCTAACACCACGCCGACCGTCATGCCGACCGCCACGCTCTTTCGCCAATTTCCAGTTTGTAGGTCAACCACTAGGCCGACCGCCAGGCCACACACCAGGCCAAACACTAGACCGAACGGCAGACTACCCCCCGATCCTGTCCCAGCGCCGATCATCAAGGTGACTGCCTGGACTCCTGCGAAGATGAACACTAGGCTGAACGCCAGGCCGAAGACCAGGCCGAACACAACACCAGCAACAATGCCAACAACTTGGCGGACAGGCGAGAAAGCTAGCCTCAACTGTGGTGCAGACAGACCGCCCACCAGCCCACCGGCTACGCCGCCCACCAGTCCACTTGCTATGCCGCCCACCAGTCCACTTGCTATGCCGCCCACCAGCCCACTTGCCACGCTACCCACCAAGCAGAACGCGACGCCAAAAGCCAGGCCGTTTATAAAGAAAAACGCCACCTGATTCAGTGATGCCCCTTGTGCAAGCGGTAGCCACGCCAGGACACCATTGCCGATCAGCAGTGGAGCGAGGTATGCCTGGGCCAGCAGAAGTTGCACCTCCCGGTTGCGCCACTGCTGCCAACTCAGTCCAAGTAGCGCAAAGTTGGGGCGTAGCGTCGGGTCAATGCGGGCGATGTGGTTGCGGTAGGCGGTGGGGTGAAAGAAGAGCCAGAAGAGCAGGTGTAGACTGCCGAGCAAGAAGTTCGGGTGCAGCGGCGGCGCGTCGCTGTAGGGGCTGATTCGGGTTGGTACGTCCGTTGGGATGCGCATGGGTTGTACGGTGCTAAAAAAAGTTCGGTCACCTCGACAGGGCCTGCTGAGTCCCCCTGCCCCTTAAAATTGGGGGGATTTGGCGCTGAACCGAGAGAGTTCCTCGTCAATAGGAAGCGAGACTTACTGGGTCTATCGAAACAGTGGCAAACCTCAGGATCTCACAACCGGTACTGCTCAATCTGTCGTAGAGCCTCGGCCCGCCAGTCACTGCCTTGCTCGCCTGCCTCCAGCGCTGCCAGCCGCTCACGGCAAAGGGTCTGGAGCAGGATCGGCCAGCGCCGACTGTGCGTCAGTAACCAGACGATGTCTTCTTCGCTAAAGGGGATAGGCGAACAGGCAATCAGTGCCCGCGCTTCCTCCTCACGCAATGGCTCAAGGTGGGCCGTGTAGCCAAAGATGTTGAAGAAGGGCGAGCTATGGCCGCTGTCGTGAACCAGTTCCACGGGTGAGCGGTGAGCGGCCAGCACAAAGCCCAGCCGCCCGCCGACCTGCGGCCCCAAGGCCCGCAGGCTCTCCCAGAGGTCGTCATCCAGCTCCGGGTAGCGCTGCAAGGCCGTGCCAATTTCATCCAACAGCACCACGGTTGGATGACGCAGACCGGTACACAAGACATCAAGGGCCCGTTCCAGCGTACATGGCTCCGGCGCGGTGAGCTGGAGTGAACCAAGCAGGTGGCGCAGCAGACCCTCACGGCTGCCCAGCCGTTTATCTTGAAAATCAACCAGCACCCAGCGATACTGCTCAGGTTCACTCAGCCAGTCGTTGCGCTGGCCGGGACGCAGTGCATGCCTGGGTGTGCGTGTAATCGCCCGCAGGTAGTGCAACAGCGAGGTTTTGCCGCTCCGCTGTGGGCCGATGATGACGCTATTCTGAAAGGGATGACGCTTAAGCTTTCCAAAAATACGACTCACCAGGGCCTCACGGCCAAAAAAGGCTTGTGGCTCGGTGATGGGTGGGCCAGCAACGAAGGGAATGTCGAGGGCTGGGCGGGATTGACCGACCGGCGGCGTGAGCGTGGCAGGATGCGGCGGCTGCACAAAGATGTTGTACTGGTTCCCGGCGATAAACGTGCCACTGCGCTTGTCCACATCGCCCTCGGCATAATCACCACCATCGGTGGTAACGGTGCGCTGTGCATCGTCAGGCACGGGCTGGGCCTGATATGTGGCAATAACCCGCGCAAGCTCGGCCCGCTCGGCGTCACTGGCCGCCAATGCAAGCCGGGCCTTCAGGGCCTCAAGCTGGTCATCGTGATCAGGCATTGGGGTGCAGTCCCTATGGATTACGTTTTTTATGGTACGAGAAAATGCATGCAGAAGTGTTTGGGATGAAGATCATCCTTGCTCGTAACACAGAACCTATTGTGTGGGGAGCGACCAGTCTTGAATGATTAAACCCGGTACGCGACCAAAATCCCGCTGGTTACGTGTTGCTAATATAGCCTGCTGTGTCAGACAGATAGCGGCAATACGGAGATCTTGCGTACCAATCCGAATGCCTTGCTGTCGTAACGTCTCAAATTGCGTAGCTGCGGCCCCAGTATAGGACAGAATTTGTATGCTTGCGAACAGTTGAATTGTCTCACGTAGCCGCTCGTACTCGCGGGCGGCATCAGCCTGGGTTTTTGCCCGGCGAATCACTGCCAATCGTCCCTGCAGTTGTTCATCAGCGGTGATAAAGTTTTAACTGTTTCTGATCGTATTGTTTCTTCTATAGGAATATATCCTTTAAGAG
>JALONX010000046.1 GCA_025454695.1 Chloroflexaceae bacterium | reverse complement strand
AGGGGCCGTGGTGGGCGCAGGAGCAGGGGCCGCCGTTCCACAGCCAACCAGCACGACCAGGGCCACACACGCGCCAATTACACGAGACAACATAGAACCTCCTCAGTATTCAACAACCGACACGTATATTTCTGGCGGGGACGAGCGTTTATACACATGACCACCATGTACATAACGCTCCACATGGAGATACGTGGGAAACGTAACATGTGAATCTCTCGCAACCGGGCAATTTTCCCACACATTTTGCATCGTGCCTGTGTCTGTTCTGTAGGGTACGGGGCAAGGATAGCCGAGTCAACTAAGAATATAATGAGAGGCCTTCTCGCGGCACCAGAATTGCGCTATGATGCAGTAGGGGGGTTGACGATTGACCCTTCGACCCTTCGGCTCCGCGGTTCGTGAGCTTGACGAACGGCAGGGCAGGCAGGCTCAGGGCAGGCGGATTGACGATTGACGATTGGCCCTTCGACAAGCAGTTTCCGAGGTTCCCAATGAGCTTGACGAAGGGCTTGACGAGGAGCAGGACAGGCGACCGGAGACCAGAGCTACGAGAACGAAGAGCGATGAACGACTGCCTGACAACAGACCGACGACCGACAACCGGAGCCAGGCAATTGACGATTGATGAAAGCGACATATGCTATGACTCTCACACGCGAAACCATCATGCTTGGCTCCACCAACCTGCACACCGCGCCGCTTGGCGTTGGCGCATGGTCGTGGGGCGATAGTGGCTTCTGGGGCTATGGCAAAGGCTATGGCCAGCACGACGTTGCTGAGGCTTTTGTCGCCTCCACCAACAGCGGCATCACCTTCTTCGACACGGCAGAGGTCTATGGCAACGGCACTTCCGAGCGCATTCTGGGAGAACTGGTGCGCAAAAGCCGTAGCCCCGTGCTGATCGCCAGCAAATTCGCGCCGCTGCCCTGGCGGCTCAGCCCGCGCAGCCTGCGGGGTGCGCTAGATGCCAGCCTCAAGCGCCTGGGCGTAAGCCAGATTGCTCTCTATCAAATCCACTGGCCCTACACCCTGCTGCCGCTTGAAGGCCTGATGGAGGCCCTGGCCGATGCAGTGGCCGAGGGCAAAGTACAGGCCGTGGGCGTGAGTAACTACAGCGCCGAACAGATGCAGCGGGCCCATGCAGTGCTAGCCCGCCGGGGTGTGCCGCTAGCCAGCAACCAGGTACACTACAGCCTGCTCAAGCGCACGCCCGAGGTGAACGGCGTGCTGGACACCTGCCGCCAGCTCAACGTCACCCTGATCGCCTACAGTCCGCTGGCCCAGGGCCTGCTCACTGGCAAATACAATGCCGGGCAGAAGCCGGAGGGCGTGCGCCGCTTCACCCAACCCTTCGCTGAGTCCAACCTGCGGGCGATTGAGCCGGTGATTACCCTGCTGCGGGAGATCGGCGAAGGGCATGGTGGCAAATCGCCGGGCCAGGTGGCGCTCAATTGGCTGATCTGCCAGGAGGGCGTGTTGCCCATTCCCGGCGCAAAAAATGCCCGCCAGGCCAGCAGCAATGCCGGGGCGCTCGGCTGGGCACTCACCGCCGCTGAACAGCAAGCCCTCGGCGAGGCGACCAGCGCCTGGTGCAAGTGATGCGGTTCGTTCGCAGTGGTATACTAGAGATTAGGGCTGAGCTGTTAGGGATGAGAGATGAACCCTTGAACCGAAGACCATAATAAATCTAAATTCATCTTGTGCTAGGCGTATGGTTTTCGGTTCTTGGTTCTATTGTAATATGGTTAGCAAAACACGTATTAAACCGGTGGCCTTTTCCGGCAGGCGGCCTCGCCCCAAAACGCCCATGTCGAAACTGGTGTGGACGCTAGGCAACCTGATGATGGTGGCTGGCCTCTACCTGTTGCTCTACGTCGGCGGGGTGTATGCCCAGGTCGAGCATAACCGCATGGCGGCCCGGGGCGATAACGACCTGCCCCCGCCCCAGGCCCGCTTTGTAGATGAAGCGCCAGCGGGCAGCAGCGAGCCGCTCTCGCTGTTTAGCGTGCCCGTAATCAGCAACAGCGGGCAACTCGCCAGCCAGCCGCCGGAGCTTGCGCCAGGGATCGGGCCGTCCACCGTTTCGCGCATCATTATCCCCAGCATCGGGGTAGACTCAAAAGTGGTTGAGGTGGGTTGGAAGGTGGAGGAACAACAGGGCCAGCAGGTGGCAGTGTGGGAAGTGGCTGAATATGCCGTGGGGCACCACAAAGGCTCGGCCAACCCCGGCCAGGGCGAAAATGTGGTGCTAGCGGGCCATGTGGGTGGCTACGGCCTGGTGTTTCTCGATCTTTATTATGTCAAACCGGGCGACAAAATCACGCTCTACAGCAATGGGGTGCAATATCTCTACACGGTGACGGAACATCTGGTGGTAGATGAAGAGGGCCAGCCGCCAGAAGTGCGGGCTGCCAACGCCCGCTACATCGAGCCAACTGGCAGCGAGGTGGTGACGCTGGTGACATGCTGGCCGCCCAGTGGCCCCCAGAAATTCCTGCAACGGGTGATTGTGCGGGCCGTGCCCTTTGGCACTACCGCGCCCGCCCCCGCCGACGGGCCGGGGAACTGGACGATACGCTAGAATTTCGTACTGCGTACTGCGTAACCAGAAACGCAGTGTGCATTACGCAGTACGCAACATGCTCGCCACCTGTTCCAGCACATGGTTAGCGATCTGGAATGAGCCGTCGCGGGGCACGGCGTTTTCCAGGCGGGCCACCGTGGCGGCGTAGCGCTCTGGTTGTGACAACTCGTTGATGGCGGCGACGATCTGTTGGGGCGAAGGACAGAAGGCCCCTAGCCCCCGGCCCAGCACAAAATCAATATTGCCCCGTTCCTGCATGCCTACCGCCTCAGTCACAATCGCCGGGCGGCGCATCACCAGCGCTTCCATGAGCGTGCCAGGGCCAGCCTTTGTTACCACAATATCGCTGGCGGCCATCAGCACTTCCATATTGTCTACAAAGCCATAGAGTTTGATCAGCGGGCTGCGCACGGCGGACTGCAACTCCTGATAGAGCTTTTTGTTTTTGCCCGTCACCACCAGCACCTGGCAGGCGGGCAGCTGCTGCTCCAGGTGCAACACCAGTTCGCCCAGGTTGCCCGAACCAACCCCACCCCCGGTGACCAGCACCGTCGTCTGCCCCACGTGCAGCCCCAACTCCCGCCGCGACTCAGCCTGCGAACACGCATAGCGCACAAATTTGGGGTGTACCGGGAAGCCCGTCTGCACCATGCGCTCGGCGGGCATGCCGCGTCGTTCCATCAACGTGTATGACTCTTCGGTTGGCACCAGGGCCAGGTCTACACCGGGGCATGTCCAGGCGGCATGGAGCGAAACCAGGTCAGTCACTACGGTGACGATGGGAAAGGCCAGGCCAGTGGCTTTGCGCACGGCCACCATCAGCCGCCCCACCAGCGGGTGCGTCACCACCACGATCTGGGGGTTGGCCTGCCGGATGGCCTGGTTGAGCTTTCCCCGCCCCAGCAGGTAGGCCAGCTGCGAAAGCAAGTTCACTCGCATGGTGCCGTCGGTCAGTTGGAACGCGCTGTCATAAAGACGCAGCCAGCGGGTGGAAAGCGAGTCGTAGAGCCGGGGCGACTCGCGCAAAAAGGGGACGTTGGTGGCAATCAGCACATCGAGCATGCTGCTGCTGGTTTCGCTGCTGGTTTCTTGCAATGCTGCGGCAATCGCAACCGCGGCGCTGCGGTGGCCGCCGCCAGTATCAGAAAGAGCAAACACCACATGCACTGGCGCTTCCATAGGGCCTTCCTTAGTTTTGCCACAGAGAACACAACGTGAAACGTGATGCGTGAAACGTGATGATTACTGCGTACTGCGCCTGCCCTGCCTGCCCTGCCGTTCGACAAGCTCACGAACCGCTTGGCGAAGGGAGCATAGGCGAAGGGCACTGCGTACTGCGTAATCCATGATGCGTCACTCGCCACTCGTCACTTGTCACTCGTCACTCGCCTAGCCGTGCCGTTTCTGGGTCAGGTCGTCCATCACCTGTTCGGCAATTTCCAGGGCCGAGCGGGGCCGCCCAACCTCCACCGCACAACGGCGCATCTCTTGCAGCACGGCAGGGCGTTGCAGCATGTGCTTCACCGTCTGCGGCACTGTTTCGGCCATGCGCAGTTGCACGCCCGAGCCGCTGCTCACCACATAATCGGCATTCCACTCTTCCTGGCCGGGGATGGGGTCAATCACCACCAGCGGCACCCCCCGCGCCAGCACCTCGCTGACAATCAGCCCACCCGCTTTGGTGACCACAATATCACTGGTGGTAATCAAATCATCCACGTAGGTGATGTAGCCCAGCACCCGCAAATCCATGGTCGGGCTAGATTGCAGGTCGCTCAGCGCCTCAACCATGGTGGTGTTGCGGCCCGCCACCACCACCAGCGTTGCTTCGGCCCCGCTGGCCAGCAGGCCCTGCACAATAGTGCGAATGCGCTCGTTGGCCACCCCACCGCCAAACAGCGTCAGCAGCGGGCGGTCGGGGCGCAAGCCATGCTGCCAGCGCACAGCGTTCGGGTCTTTCGGCTCGGCAATCGCCGGGTCAATCGGGATACCGCTAACGGTGATCTGGTTTGGGGCGACGCCCCGTTCAATCAACTGGTCGCGAGTCTGCGCATCAGGCACAAAATAGCCATCAATCTCGGTATACGTCCAGAAGGTATGGGCCGCATGGTCAGTCACCACGCAGTAGACTGGCTGGGGCAACTGGGCGCTGCGTTTGAGCCGCACCAGCAGCTCCATGGGCAAAAAGTGGGTGCAAATAATGGCATTGGGTTGAAAGCTCTTGATCACCTCTTTTAAGCCGTTGGTGCCAATGCTTTCCACCAACTTGCGGATGTTGTTGGTAATCTCGGCCAGGTCAGGGTCGGCGTTGCTCTGGGTGTAAAAATAGCCCCACACCAGGGGCGCACGGTCGGTCAGTTCCAGGTACGAACGGGCGTAGGCCAGCCGAAACAGGCGCGGCGTGTGGTCAAGCACATCTTCCACGCGCACTTCGCCGGGCTGGCGGCGTTCAAAGGCAGTGGCTAAAGCTTCGGCAGCCCGCTTGTGGCCGGTGCCGACGGAGGCGTGCAGCAGGAGAACTCGTGGCATAGTATCCTCACAGGGACTAAGCAATCGTGTGCAAGCACCGACAGACAGCGTCGCGTTGCACCATTGCTATCACCTGTGTCCATCATTGCGACTCCAGCGCCCGCAGCGGGCGGCAGGAATGCCCCTATCGTACCACAGCCCTGCGGCGAGGGCAATGACGGATGATAGAACCTGATGGAGCACAGGGCCATGTCAAAGTCGCCCACGGTGGGGGTTTGGGGGCGGCGAAGCCGCCAAACAAACAACCACACATGACGTGAGGTAGCCCTTCAACGACATTGACATGACCCTGGATGCAACCTCAATACACTGCAAAAGAGGTAGCCCTATGGTATGATTGCAAACATGGACAACGCTACCGCCCAGGGAGGCACCATGGCAGAACGCACTTTTTATCAAATTCTTCAGGTTGACTCTTCAGCTGACGACACGGTTATTCTGGCGGCCTACACCCAGCTGCTTGCCAAATACCACCCTGACAGCACCACCGAGCCAGATGCTGCTCAGCGCCGGAGCGAGATTGCAGAGGCATTTGCAATCCTTTCTCAAGCAGAAAAGCGCCGCGAGTATGATCTTCGTCTGCGCAGCGCCACCCCCAATCATCAGATTGTGCTGCAGAAGCCACCAAGCACGCTGTTGGGTCTCTTTCGGAATAAACAGCGCCTCCCGGTGGAACGCGACGCCCTGGCTGAAGATTTGCACTCGATTATCCTGGAATCATGCACAGCTTACTATCAAAATACGCTCATTACCGTACTTGGTGAACTGGCAGCAATTTCGATAGATCCAGTCACACGCTATAAAGAAGTGCATATCCTGGTCTACGACGAGTTTGGCGATGTGCTGGCCCGTTCACGAGGCTGCTGGGGCCCCTTTGGCGCACGGCAGTCGTTTGAAGTGCAAATGGAAAATGCGCTGCCCGCCCATGCGCCAGTGCGCGTGAAGGTCTTCCCGGCGGGCCATTTGTGAGCACAGAAGGCAGTGCGAAGAACACGACTATGTCCACCCTGACGCTCCGCCTGCTAGGCAGCCCCGAATTGCACACACCACAGGGGCGCATCACCATGCGCCGTCGCCAGCCGGTGGCCCTGCTGAGCTACCTGGCCCTGGCCGATGGCCCAGTGGCGCGGAGCCGCCTGGCGCTGGTGCTGTTTGGCGACTGTAGCGACAGCGTAGCCCGGCAGCGACTGACCCGCCCGCTGCACGAGCTTCGGCGTGCCTTGCGCGACCACGGCCTGAACCAGGAGATTGTGGCCAGCCATGGTGATGCGCTCTGCCTGGGGCGCGAGCACTGCGATGTTGATGTGACGCGCTTTGTGGCGGGCTGCGGCTGCACCTCGGACGCAGCCGCAGCTGCGCTCACACTCTATCGGGGGCCACTCCTCGATGGGTTTGACCTCAATGCTGCCCCCGAATTTGACAATTGGCTGGCCTACGAGCGCGACCGCCTGGCGCGACTGCACCTTGACCTGCTGGCACGCCTGGCCGACCATGCAGCAGCGCGGGGCGACTGGGCCACCGTTGCCAGCCACGCCCGCCAGGTGCTTGCCACCGACCCGCTACGCGAAGATGCCCATGTACGGCTCATGGAAGCCTATGCCGCCGAAGGCCAGCGGGCAATTTTGCTGCGCCACTACGACGCGCTGTGCGAAACGCTGCGCCGCGAACTGGATGCCGAACCGCTGCCCGAAACCCAGGAACGCTACCATGCCCTGGTGCAGCAGCGCCGCGCTGCAGCGCCAGCGCCACCGGCAGCGCTAGCGCCCCTGGCCACGCCACCCTTTGTGGGGCGCAGCCGTGAACAAGCCGCGCTGCACCATGCGTACACACAGGCCCAGGCCCGGCTGCTCCAGGTGGTGGGCATTGGTGGGGCCGCTGGCGTTGGCAAAACGCGCCTGCTGGAGGAAAGCCTGGCCACGCTCCAGCGCGAGACGCCCGACCAGCCCCCCACGGTGCTACATGTGACCTGCTATGCCAACCCGCCCGCTGCACCCTACCAGGCTCTGGCCGAAGCCCTGCGCCGCTCCGACCATGCAGCCACTCCCAGCCCCGATGACCCCTTTGCACGCCCACCGGAGGTTGCGCCCCACGCGCCCGCCACCAACAGCGAGCAACAGTTCTGGGAATTGCTAGCTGTGGCTCTTTGCAAGCGGCTGGCTCCCAACCCGTATAGCCCGGCGATCCTGGCCTTTGACGACCTGCAATGGGCCGATGCCGCCACGCTGCGTGCCCTGCCCTACCTCATGCGCCGCCTGAGCGACCTGCCCATGCTGCTGTTGCTGGCCTATCGGTGCGAAGCCTCGACGACAGCCTTTGAAGATTTCCTGCGCACGCTGGCCCAGCGCCACCCACCGCCGCTCCAGCTTGAGCTGCCGCCGCTTGATGCGGGCGAGGTGCAGACGATTGTGGCCGCCTACACGGGCGACCAGCCGCATCACCAGACCTTGAGCGAGCAGCTATTTCGGGAAACCGAGGGCAACCCCTTTTTTCTGATCGAAATGTTGCGCGACCTTGATGAACGGGGCCAACTGGCCCATGCGCCTGTACAGCAGGCGGGCACGTCCTTCCCGCTGCCGCAACGGGTGCGGGCGGCGATTGAAGAGCGGCTGCTGCGGCTGCCCGTGCATGCCCAGCAAGTGGCCGATGCCGCCGCTGTGATTGGGCGCGAGGCCGACCCGGCCCTGCTGCGTCAGATGACCAGCCTGAGCGAGTCGGCCTTTGTGCATGCCCTGGCACAGCTAGAACGCGCCGGACTCCTGACGAGCACTGGCAGCGGCTACCGTTTCAGCCATGGCAAGGTGCAGGAAGCCTTGTATGATCGGCTAGGCCTGCGGCGGCGGCAACTGCTGCATCGTCGTGCCGCGCAGGTGCTGGCCCAACGCAAATCCTTCGCCGAGGCGTCGCTGCTGCTGGCCCACGCCCAACGCGCACACGAATGGCAACTAGCTTTTGAGGCGGCCCGCACTGCCGCCGCCGAGGCCCGCCGACTGGTGGCCTTTGCCGATGCAGCCACCTTCGCCAGCGCCGCCCTGGCCGCGCTCGACGCCCTTGGCGCAGCGCCAACCGAGCGCATTCCGGTGCTGCTTGAGCGGGAGAACGACCATTATCGGCTGGGGCGGCGGGCGCAGCAGGCCGAAGACCTGGACGCGATTGACCAGTATGCCGCAATGAGTGACTACCTTGGCGCGGCGCTCTACCGGCGCGGACGCTACCTGCATGCCCTGGGCAAATATCAGGAAGCCGAGATTCTGCTTGAGCAGGCCCTGCTGGAAACCAGCGACCAGGCAGCTACCTGCGAAATACAGCTGATGGCCGCCCTGAACCTGATGCGCCAGAGCAAAGTGGTCGAGGCTGTTCACTATGCTCAGCAGGCCCTGGGCACGGCCCACATGCCGGGCGGGGCCAGACTGCGTCTGCACGCCTATCTGTTGTTGGCGCAACTAGCCCAACGCCAGGATGACCATGGGCAGGCCCGCAAGTGGTTCGATGTCGCCCAACCGCTGGCCCATATCGCCGCCGATACCCAGGCCGAACTGTGGTTGCTGCTGGCTCGGAGCGAGTTGCGCAAAGGTGATCACAGCACTATGTTGACCTATGCTGAACGCGCCCGTGCCTTGTATGCCGCGCAGGGCAATCTGGCCCAACAGGCGAGTTGCCTGGTGGCCAAAGGGGTAGCAGAAGGTAATCTGAACCAATTCGGGCACGCCAGCGAGTCGTTGCGCGAGGCCTATACCCTCAGCGGGATGATCGAAGATCCCCATGGCCAGGCGCTCGCGCAGCTCAACCTTGGGGTGGTGCTGCACCGGGTTGGTATCTTCGCCGAGGCATTCCAGGCTTTTCAGTTCGCATGGCGCCATTTCGAATTCGTGGACAGCAAATTGACCCAGAGCATCGCTGCTATGAACCTGGCCTCGGTGCTGGCCACCAAGGGCCACGGGGCCGAGGCCGAACAGTGGGCGCGCACTGGTCTGGCCCTTGCCGAAGCGCTCAATCTCACCATACGGGTGGCCATGGCGGCCTACATGCTGGCACACACGCTGCTCCAGCAGGGCAAGTATGCTGCCGCCGCCGAGCTGTATCAGCGCACCCATGCACTCGATTACAACGACACCGCGCTCTATGGCACAGCCCTGGCGCACCACGCGATGGCCTGCCAGGGCCTGGGGCAACCCGCCGCCGCCGACCAGCACAGCGCCGCCGCCGTAGCAATTGCCCGCACCCAGAGCGGGATTGAACATCCGCAGGCCATGCACGCGGTACGGGCGTTGGTGTTGCACCAGCAGGGTGACGCCACCGCTGCCGGTGCTGCCCTGTCCGAAGCACGCCAGACCCTCGACCACATCCTGGCGTCTATCGCTGCCCCCGCCGACCGCCAGAGCTACCTCAGCAATATCCCCGCGAACCGCTTCATCGCCGCTGCTGAACAGGGCGACTGGGAAACGGAACACCCGCTGTTTTGTCGCTAGCCGCTGCCTTGTTCCACCCATGTAGATGATCTGTGGAGGTGCCTCTGCTATGGTAGACGTTGGAATAACGTGCTACCAGGGAGGCAACCCATGCAACGACCCCTTCATCCTGGACGCCAGCGGGTGTCTATCGTGATCACGGCATTGGTGCTACTGACCAGCGTAGCGCTGCTCATCCCGCCCGCAAGCGTTACCCACGCCCAAACGCAACTCGACTCCTTCAATCCCAATGTGAATGGCCCGGTCTATGCGTTGGCGCTGCAAGCGGACGGCAAACTGCTGATCGGCGGCAATTTCACCACTATCAGCGGGCAGCCGCGCAGCTACCTGGCCCGGCTCAACCGCGGCGGCACGCTTGACGCCGCCTTCGCGCCAGTACTCACTGGCCCGGTCTATGCGTTGGCGCTCCAGCCCGACGGGCAGATCATTGTGGGGGGTGATTTTTTTATCCGCGACGCAGCTGGGAGGCGTTTTGGCTCCCTCGTCCGTTTCCGTCCAGATGGCAGCCAGGATATCAGCTTTAGACAAGTCGCTAATGATGCCGTCACCGATCTGGTGCTGGAGCCTGATGCTCAGATCGTCGTCGCTGGCGAATTTACAACATGGGCCCCGGAGTACACCCGTAATCGGATTGCCCGAATCGACCCGAGCAGCATGGTTGACGAAGCCTTCGACCCGGATGCGAATGGTGAAGTCAAGGCGCTGGCCTTGCAAGCGGACGGCAAACTGCTGGTTGGCGGCTGGTTTGATACCATCGGTGGGCAGCGGCGCGGCAGCCTTGTGCGCCTCAACGCCGACGGCTCGCTTGATCTTACCTTTGATGCAAAGGTGAATGACTCTATCAACGCCGTGGCGCTGCAAGCCGACGACAAGATCGTCGTTGGCGGGCGCTTTAGCAGCATCGGCGGGCAGCGACGCGACTATCTGGCGCGACTTAATGCCGATGGTACGCTCGACACCACCTTCACTGCAACTATCCGAGGCATTGCTGATGTGCTGGCGGTGCAGACCAATGGCCAGATTATTGTGGGCGGCGCGGAGTTCACTACAGTTGACGGGCAGCTGCGTTTTCTCCTGGCGCGGTTGCAAGCCGACGGCTCGCTCGATCCCGCATTCGACCCGAATGCGAACGGTGCTGTCAACGCGCTGCTGATTCAGCCCGATGGCAAGCTCCTGGTGGGCGGCGAATTCACCCAAATCGGCGGGCAGCCGCGCAATTACCTGGCCCGTCTTATCAACACCGCTCCTGTCCAGCAAGATCTGCGTGTCTCACAAGACGGCACAACTATTACATGGACACGCAGCGGTGTCGGCCCAGAACTGGCGCGGGTGGTCTTTGAACAAGTGTCGGACAACACGAACGCCGCTGCGCCCCAGGCGAGTGCCACCCTGCTTGGCGAGGGTGTGCGCAGCGCCAACGGCTGGCAATTGAGCGGCCTCACGCTGCCGCGCAATCAAACCTTCGTCATCCGCGCCCGTGGCTTCTACGCTTCCGGCTCAATCATCGAGGCAGAACAGCGCGTGAGCACTGGGGCGCGAGTGTATCTGCCGCTTGTGCGCCGCTAAGCGCCCGTGCCAGAACACCTTGCGGTTGCCGTTGCCGCACGAGAGCGGCATACGTTGGTGATGTAATCCGATCATTAAAGGAGGAGTGCCATGACCAGCATGACTCGTTTCGCTGTTGTGTTGGGAGTTCTGGGGTGTTTCGCACTGAGCAGCTGCTCCGAGCCGCCAGTTGCCATGACCTTGCCACAAGTGTGTGTAGAGGCCAATAGCGGCAAGACTATTACCACCGAAGGCTATCTCACGCTCGGCGGGAGTCTCTTCTGCTCAGGTGACCGCAGTGGGAATGTGCGCTGCGGCCTGTATGCGCTTGCTGCACCTGGCGAGGTTGATTTCAACACACTGCCGATGGGCGTGAGGATTGTACAAGGCACTGGCGCCAATCAGATCGAACCGGTTGAACGCGGGTTTCGTGCCGAAGACCTTGTGATTCGGGATGCGCAAGGCAACCGAATTGACGTGAGCCAGCCGGTGCAAGTAACGGGGCGCATGCTGATTGGCGAAAAATCATGTAGTATGGATGCGGACGAGATGAAAATGACCGGCGTGACACGCTGAGCAGGTGGCAGGTAGATCGAGCGGTAGAACGGCCTCGGCGTTCCGTTTAATCAAGTGATTTGGAGTCGAGGCTGATGCGAACTGGTGATGCTGACGCCTGATGTGCCGCTACGCTAAAGGACAACTGCAATGCCCGACGCTCATCATCAACAATCGCAACCTGCGTTTAGCCCACATGAAGGGCGGCGGATCATTGGAACATACACGGACGCTGAAACCGGGTTGCTCGTCATCTCAGAAATCGCGATCAGCGACCCGGAAGATCGGTCGGTCTATTTCACCTTGATTGATCCGCAGAGCGGCGCGGTCATCTCCCCGCACACCCGCGTGCAGCAGCTTGGCGATGCGGAACAGATCAGCGTTGATCACGAGCATCACCTCAAACTCATCGCTCGACGGGAGGTGAATGAGCGCACCGGCTGCGAATTTCTGATCGAAACCGTGATTGACATGCAAACCGGGCAGACAGTAGCAACCGGCAAATCGGTGGCGTTCGGCGCCCAACCACGCACGAATGCGCTAGAACGCTACCTTGAACGGCAAACGGAACAGCAGGCGATGCAACGCTTCTGGGCAGACGACTATCCCCAACTCTCGTTTGAGGCCCAATGCAGCTACTGGATGCGCAATCTCTCCCATGCCATGCGGTCGATGGGGGAAATGGGGCAGCCGGAATACATGATCTTTACGCCCGCCAACTATCAGGAATGGAAAACCCGGGATGCGCAGTTTGACCGCATTCTGCGCTATCTCGTTGACGAACTGCCCAGACTCTTCGGCGGTGACGATGAACTGACCCGGCGCATGCGCGCCTTGTTGGAGCAATCCTAAATGTATTGGATACGTGACGTAGTGCCGCCTTCAGGCAGTGAACCCCAACCGCCCGAAGGCGGCACTACGACTCTGACAGCTTTTCGGAGACTCCTATGCCGCCCATCACCATCTACGATTTTCCCGGTGAAACGCAACGGCTGACCTACACAGCGCCCGACAACGTGCAATCACCGGTGGCGCTGGGCGATCTGGCGTTGACAATGTTGTTCAATGCATGCGACGGATTCTGTGATTTGCTTGCGGTGGAACTGGTGTTGGCGTGCTGTGAGCCGGAGACGCGCTATCCCTGGAGTCGCCCGGAACAGCCGTTTCGACTCTTGCATCAGCGACAGCTTCCGCCGCGTGTGCAGCTGCATCCGATGTATGCGAACAGCATCCCGACCACCGTCGAACAGGTGACCCCGGCGACGACGCTGGCCTGGCTGACGCCGCTGCTGGCGCAAGACAGCTGTGCCAGCAGCGCGGATACCTTGCTGAGTTGGCATGAATTGCTGTTCAACACCACACTGGTGCGCTTGCCCACAGGAATTGCGCCACCATTGGCGCTCACGCTGCCGGTGCAGGAACGACAACACACCCTGGCGCATCCATTGGTGTGGCGCGACAATGCGGCCTGGGTCGGCGGGCCGGTTACCCCGCAGACGCTCAAGGCCCCGCTTGAGCTGCGGCTGATCAACGAGGCCGGGCTGTTGACACTCGACGTGACCTGCTACTGGTCGGTCTGGTGGGTCGGCGACAGCCCCGGTCGGCCATTGATGCAGCAGACCCTCGACCGTCTGACGACGGATGGTTGGATCGTAACGTAGAGGCATATGCAACAATCGAAAGTCCTGGCGCAAGCGCATGCAATCTTCTGTAAACCCACTCTTAATCTGGGCTGAACTACTTGTCGTGGTAGGCATCTACTTCTGGAGTATCTTCGCTTTACCAAATTTGCTGTATAAAGACGCGGAACGCTTTTCGCTCAGCACCTTTCGCTATCGTTACCCGCACACCAGAGTCATATTGATCGCGCATGAACTCCTGTCGTGGGTCGTCATTTTCGGCAGCCTCATCGGCGGTATACTGATTGCCGATCTGGTGTTTCATTCCATGCACGGCGCATTTGCGCTCGGTTTTTTTGGCATGTTGCTCTGGAATGGATTGTTCGAATTGATCACCGCAATTAGCCCCAAATATGGCTTCATCATCCGAAGATGGAACAGCCAGACCTTCATGCACGGGCCACATGTGCGTCGCCTGGCGCTCGTTCGCATTGGCATTGGCATCGTTGGGCTGGCGGTGCTGGTTGCACTTATCCAACTACCAAGATTATTTTGAAAATACGACCTGAAATCACCAACTCACCAGGATATGCTCCTTTGCAATGGCATGCATAACGGCGCGTTGTGGTTTTCACAACGCGCCGGGGAGAAGGGGATACAGCTACGTCAGGCAACTTTTTCCAGGTGTGGGAAATGGATAAAACCCTCGCCGCTAGATAGCCAGGCCCAGCGGCTGTCGCCTTGTACCGCTTCACCCTGCACCAGCGCCCCAACCTCCACCTTCTGGCCACCAGGAAGAACACGCACAATATTCTTCGCCTGGCGCTGCGGGGCCTGGCGCAACATCACCCGCAGGGTGGTACGGTATGTCCCCTTCACGCTGGTGTCGGGCGGCGCCACGGGCGTGCGATACTGGTTGAGCAGGCCCATAACCACATTGCCAGGGCAGGCCGTCTGGCTCTCTTCGCGGTGGGCACGCACCACGTTGCGCCCCTTCCAGCCATAGTGCGCGATAAGCGCTTCCATCAGGGCGGTGCATTGCTGCCACTGCACGGCGCTGGGCTGCTGGGCCTGGCCCAGCGGC
>JALONX010000685.1 GCA_025454695.1 Chloroflexaceae bacterium | reverse complement strand
CTCGTGGCCGGGTTGAGTCTGCCGTTGGCGGTTGCGGCGCTGCAAGCCAGTGGCTTAACCGTGGCCCCGCCAGACTGGAACGCCGCCGTTACCGCAACGCTTATGCTAACAGCAATTGGCGCGGTAGTGGCGTTTTATGCCTGGTCGCTCGATGCGGTGATGCGCGAAGCCGAGGGAAGCCGGGTGGCCCTGGCCGATGCCAACGATCAGCTAAGCTATGCCTTGCGCGAGGCCCAGAGCGCCAACCATGTGAAAACACAAATTGTGGCCACCGTTTCGCATGAATTGCGTACACCGCTCACCGCCATTCTCGGCCATACCGACATGCTGCGGGCCGGGCTGTATGGCAGCCTGAACGACGAACAGCAGCACGCCGTCGAACGGGCCTACACCAACAGCGAACGCTTGCTGCGGCTGATCAACGATCTGCTGGATTTTTCGCAGCTCGACGGCAGCAAGCTCAGCATCCGCCCTGAAGAGATGCCGCTGTACAGCACCGTGCAGGATGTGGCCGCCATGGTGCAACCGGCGGTGGCAGCAAAAGGGTTAACCTTAAACCTCAGCTTCGACCAGGCCCTGCCCAGCATGATGGTAGCCGACCCGCTGCGGCTGCGGCAGGTGTTGCTGAAACTGCTGGAAAATGCGGTGAGCTATACCGAGTCTGGTAGCATCACCTTGCTGGTTCGTCGCCAGGCCCTGGGCGACCCGCAGCAGCAGCGCGATGCGGTGGTGTTCCAGGTGCGCGACACAGGCGCGGGCATTCCGCCTCGGGAACTGGCACTGGTCTTCGAGCCGTTTCGCCATAGCAGCACCAACCCGCCCGCTACCGGCGGCAGTGGCCTTGGCTTGACGATTGTGCAACAGCTAGTGCAGGCGATGGGCGGCACCATCGAGGTCACCAGCTTCATGGGCTATGGCAGCACCTTCACGGTGACGCTGCCACTGGAGGAGGGTGGGGATTAGCGACCGGAGATTGCATGGTCGCTTCTGTGGCGGGAGGTTGGAAGAGGCGTAGGCCCTCCGAAAACCTTTTCCGCCCCAGGGCAAGGAAAGGGAATCGTGGAAGGGGCTGCACCTTTGCCACACCCTTATCGCGTGACTCCTCTACAGTACAAGAAACAGAGGTCACTATAAACGCTCCACACGAAGATGCGTTTGTTGTCAGGTTGAGTCGCCGTCAGCGGTTTCAGCATTGGCCGGAAGCGCTCTGGCGGCGCTACACCCAGGTATACGCCGACCGTGGCACCAGCAGCCTGGCTTTAGGGCGGTTGGTCTGGTGTTCGCTGTGTATTGGCGGTGGGCTGCTGTTTCTGCTGCTGCTGGCTGTGGCCTGGCCTCCACTTGCCCCCTCGCCCTTCTGGATTCCGTTGCATGGTGTGCGCGGCGTGCTGCTGGTGGCGCTGGGCCTCTGGGTTGTGCTGGCCAACCCCTGGCGGGCCACCACCGCGCTGGAACGGCGGCAGGGCCAGGCAATTGCCACGCTCTGCCTGCTGTTTATCGGGCTAAGTTCTGCCATCTACCTCCACGACGAGAGCCTCTGGCGTTTCCCACTGCTGCACACCGTCTTCTGGGGTGCGATTGTGCTGCTGTTTACGCAGTTGTACTGGCTGGCCCGGCGGGGGCTGGTGCGGCAAAGTGCAGCCATCTTGATTCTCGCGCTCCTTACCTTCCAGCTCGGCAATGCTGGCGATGATGTGGCGCTGACGCTGCGGGCCAATCCCTTCCTCTACACGATTGTGGTGCTGTGCTGCGGCCTGTTTGTGCGCTGGTGGGTCGGCGTTGCGGTTGGTTTTGCCCTGCCGCTGGCGGTTACGGCCATGCAGGCCAGCGGCCTTACCCAGGCTGCTCCCAACTGGAACGCTGCTATCACGGCCACGCTGATGCTCACTGGCATTGCAGCGATTGTGGCCTTCTATGCATGGTCGCTGGAAGCGGTGATTAACCAGGCCGAAACGGGCCAGGTGGCCCTGGCCGATGCCAACGATCAGCTGAACTACGCCCTGCACGAGGCCCGTAGCGCCAACGCACTTAAAACCCAGATTGTGGCTACCGTTTCGCATGAATTGCGCACCCCGCTGACCACCATTATGGGCCACACCGACATGTTGCGCTCCGGGCTGTATGGTGACTTGAATGAAGATCAGCAGCATGCCGCCGACCGGAGCTATGTCAGTAGTGAACGGCTCTTACGTTTGATCAATGACCTGCTCGATTTCTCACGCCTCGACACCAACAGCCTGCACCTGCACCCGGAAGAAATGCCGCTCTTGAGCACCATCTACGATGTGGTGAGTCTGGTGCAGCCCGGCGCTGAGCTGAAGGGTCTGACCTTTACCACCACCCTTGATCCGGCGCTACCGCCGACCCTGGTGTGTGACCCGCTGCGGCTGCGGCAGGTGCTGCTGAACTTGCTGGAAAACGCCGTGCGCTACACCGAGCGCGGTGCTGTGACGCTGGCGGTGCGCCCCATGGCTGGCGATGCGGGGCAAGCTCAGCCAGCCGACCACATCATCTTCAGCATCAGCGACACGGGCATTGGCATTCCACCCCAGGATCAGGCCCTGATCTTCGAGCCGTTTCGCCGCAGCAGCGCCAACCCGCCCGCTGTTGGCGGCAGCGGCCTGGGGCTGGCGATTGTCAAGCAATTGGTGCAGGCCATGGGCGGTACGGTGGGCGTCGTTAGCACGGTGGGCCAGGGCAGCACCTTCACGGTCACGCTGCCGCTGGTGGCGGGTGAGGAGTAGGGGGCGAGTTGTGAGTTATGAGTTATGAGTTTATGAGTTGGGGTTGAACCGCGTGCAGCTGGTGTGGTGTGCGCAAGCCATGTGTGCGCGTGCGGCAGCATGGCTGCCGGAGTCCAAATTCGGTCAGAAATGAGCCGTCCGTTCATTAGAAACCTGGAAATATCCCCATGAACCAGAACGAGTCCCTGGCCACGTTGCAGTTTCTCCGCGAGGCAGAGCGGCTAAAAAACGTCTACCGCAGCGCCTGGACATCGGGCGGGCAACCGGAAAGCACGGCGGCCCACACCTGGCGCTTGTGCCTGGTAGCGCTCGTGCTCGCGCCGCACTTCCCCGAGGTGGACAGCGGTAGGCTGCTGAAAATATGTGTCGTCCACGACCTGGGTGAGGCGATTGGCGGCGATATTCCGGCCATTTACCAGCAGGCCAACGCACCCAAAGCCGCTCAGGAGCGCAACGACCTGCTGACGCTGGTGGAGCCGCTGCCCGCCGCGATCAAGCAGGAGATTGTGGAGCTGTGGGATGAGTATGAAGCCGCCGCAACGCCCGAGGCGCGGCTTGCCAAAGCCCTGGATAAGCTGGAAACGCTGCTGCAACACAACCAGGGCGCTAACCCGCCCGATTTTGACTACGCCTTCAATCTGCACTACGGCAAGAAGTTTACTGATGCCGTGCCGCTGGTGGCTGAACTGCGGGCGATGGTTGATGAGGAAACCAGGCACAATGCAGTGCAGTTCAACGGCTACCGTGCTGGCACTGGGGATGATGAGGGCGACGGGGCAGGCGTTTGAGCAACGTAGTTGATTGTGGTTGAATCAGTGTACATTTTCGTCAACGACGTATTTTGGCATTGACCAGCTTTGTCACCCCGAGTGGAGCGAGCGGTTTTCACTGCATCACCACGCCCACAACGGTCGCGCAAACGCTTCGTGCCGTTGCGCCTTTGTGAGCGGCTTCTAGCTACTGGCCTTCACCCACTCCTGCGGCGGGGGCGGCTCCAAAATCGGCGGCTCCACATCGGCAGGATAGTAGCCGCTCCGGGTTATGCGCAATTCGTTGTAGTAGGTGGCAAAGTCGCTGGCACGCGCCAACATCTCGTCAATAGAACGATACCCCGTGAGTCCCTCACGCCACGCGCTCTTCTCAACTGTGCCGAAAATCAAATAGGTGTTGCCAATGGCCGTTGGGTCACGCTGGCGAAACAACTCGGTGAGCAGGTGTTCGATCTGCGGTTTGTTGCCAATGAGCAGGTCGCACTGCCGGG
>JALONX010000684.1 GCA_025454695.1 Chloroflexaceae bacterium | reverse complement strand
CGGCAAGGTCAGGAATTCCACAAACTCGTCGCTGGTGGTGATCTGGTCAAACAGGTCGGCGGCTTCTTCATATTTGCCGCTGCTGTAGCCTGCCCCAAGCATGGCTTTAATCTTGTCCAGTTCCTCGGGCAGCATGTGCCGGAACATCTCCACCGTCACCTTGCGCCCGTCGTCGAGCGTGCCGTGGGGGCTACGAATCCACTGCCACACCTGCGCCCGCGAGATCTCCGCCGTTGCTGCGTCTTCCATCAGGTTAAAGATGGGCACGCAGCCATTGCCCGCCAGCCAGGAACCTAGATACTGCACGCCGATGTTGATGTTGGCCCGTAACCCATTCTCGGTGATCGGCCCCTGCGGCCCAAACGCCAGCAGGTCATCGGCGTTCACGCTTACATCCTCACGCTTGCGGTCAATCTGGTTCGGCGTTTGCATCACCGCGTCAAAGGCTTCGTAGGCAATCGGCACCAGGCCGGGGTGGGCCACCCACGTGCCGTCGTGGCCATCGTTGGCTTCGCGCTGCTTGTCGGCCCGCACCTTGGCCAGGGCTGCTTCGTTAGCAGCCGGGTCGTTTTTGATTGGAATCTGGGCTGCCATGCCGCCCATAGCGTGGGCGTTGCGTTTGTGACAGGTTTTGATGCACAGCAACGAATAGGAGCGCATGAAGTGAGTCGTCATCGTCACCAGCACCCGGTCGGCCAGCACAAAATCGGGGTTTTTGGCAAATTTCTTAATGCAGCTGAAAATGTAGTCCCAGCGCCCGCAGTTCAGCCCTGCCGAGTGTTCGCGCAACTCGTACAAAATTTCGTCCATCTCAAAGGCCGCCAGAATAGTTTCGATCAGCACGGTGGCCTTGATGCTGCCCTGGGGCACACCAAGCTCCTGCTGCGCCAGCACAAAGATGTCGTTCCACAGGCGGGCTTCCAGGTGGCTCTCCATCTTCGGCAGGTAGAAGTAGGGGCCACTGCCACGACTCAGCAACTCCTTCGCGTTGTGGAAGAAGTACAGGCCGAAGTCGAAGATGCCGCCTGACATGGGCTTGCCGTCAACCAGCACATGTTTCTCGTCCAGGTGCCAGCCACGGGGCCGCACAAACAGCACTGCCACCTTGTCGTTCAACTTATACTGCTTGCCTTCGGGGCTGGCGTAGCTGATAGTGCGACGAATAGCATCGCGCAGATTGATCTGGCCCTGCACCTGGTTGTCCCAATTCGGCGTGTTTGAGTCCTCAAAGTCGGCCATGAAGACCTTTGCGCCGGAATTGAGCGCGTTGATAATCATCTTGCGTTCGACCGGGCCAGTGATCTCTACCCGGCGATCCTGCAGATCGTCTGGGAACGGGGCAATCGTCCAATCGCCTGCACGCACATGGGCCGTTTCAGCCAGAAAATCGGGGCGCTTCCCGGCATCTAGCTCCTGCTGGCGCTCGGCGCGGCGGGCCAGTAACTCCAGGCGGCGAGCACCAAAGGCCCGCTGCAATTTCACCACAAATTCCAGGGCTTCAGGGGTTAAAATCTCGGCAAACGCCGCAGAAATGGGGGCGGTAATTTCAACACCGGCGGGAACTGTTGATTCAGCCATTGAATGCAAACCTTTCGCTTCAAAACATGGTCGCACTGCGCTTGCTATTGTACCGCTGCTCGCGTGAAACGTGAAACGTGAAACGTAATCGTGACTGGCACGTTTCACGTTTCACGTTTCACCAAAATGTTGGCACAATTTGTATGTGAGTCTACCTGCAAACTGCCAACTACTTACTGCAAACGGCGCTTAATGGAACTGCTCCTCCTCGGTGGAGCCAGCCAGGGCCGTGGTGGACGAGGTGCCACCGGAAATGACCATGGAAACCTCGTCGAAGTAGCCAGTGCCCACTTCGCGCTGGTGCTTCACGGCGGTGAAGCCATATTCGGCGGCGCTGAACTCCTTCTGCTGCAATTCGGAGTAGGCGGCCATGCCCCGATCCTTGTAGCCACGGGCCAGTTCAAACATGCTATAGTTGAGCGAGTGGAAACCGGCCAGGGTGACAAACTGGAACTTGTAGCCCATCGCGCCAATGGCGCGCTGGAAGCGGGCAATATCGGCGTCGTTCAGCTTGGCCTTCCAGTTGAAGCTGGGCGAGCAGTTGTAGGCCAGCAGCTTGCCGGGGAATTTGGCGTGAATAGCGTCGGCAAAGGCCTGGGCCTCTTCGATGCTCGGTTCTGCCGTTTCGCACCAGACCATGTCGGCATACTGGGCGTAAGCCAGACCACGGGCAATCGCCTGCTCCAGCCCCGGCTGCACATAGTAGAAGCCCTCCGGCGAGCGCTCGCCGGTGAGGAAGGGCCGGTCACGCTCGTCAATGTCGCTGGTAATCAGGTTGGCGGCATTGGCGTCGGTGCGGGCGATGATCAGCGTCGGCACGCCCAGCACGTCGGCGGCGAGGCGGGCGGCAACCAGGTTGCGCACGGCCTGCTGGGTAGGCAGCAGCACCTTGCCGCCCATGTGGCCGCACTTCTTCTCGGAGGCCAACTGGTCTTCAAAGTGAACGCCAGCGGCACCGGCCTCGATCATGGCCTTGGTCAGCTCGAAGACATTGAGGGGGCCACCGAAACCAGCCTCGCCGTCGGCGATAATCGGCGCGAACCAGTAGGTATCGCCTTTGCCCTCAGAGTGCTGAATCTGGTCAGCCCGCTGGAGCGCCTGGTTGATGCGCTTGACCACCATAGGCACGCTGTTGGCGGGGTAAAGGCTCTGGTCGGGGTACATCTGCCCGGCAAGGTTGGCATCCGCCGCCACCTGCCAGCCACTGAGGTAGATGGCCTTCAACCCAGCCTTCACCTGCTGCACGGCCTGGTTGCCAGTGAGGGCACCCAGGGTATTTACATACGGCTCGCTGTGAAGCAAGTTCCAGAGCCGCTCGGCACCCATGCGGGCGAGGGTCTGTTCAACAACAACTGATCCACGCAAACGATACACATCTTCTGCACTGTAGCCGCGCTCAATCCCGGCCCAACGTTTATCGGTTTCCCAACTGGCTGCAATACGGGCGATTTCCTGCTCGGCGGACATAGCATATCCCTTTCTTTTCACACATTTCAACACCACATTGTGCTGCACTGGCATCCGGGCAAGAAGCGCTCGTATCTGGCAAAAGGCACTGTGCGCCTGGCAACTTTTCTGAAAAAGCTTACCAAAAAAACAAAAGGCTTACAAAGCGTCACGCTCGTAGAAACCCGGAGCGCTGGCTCTGTAAGCCTTGTGCAAACCGCACTATGGTTTTGACACCTGTCATCGTGGCGAAGTCACTCAGATAGTCGGACACCTTGCCCAATGCAAAGCCAATGCACCGAATCATACACCCATTTTAGCATAGCACTGTTTCATGCTAGTTACAAATCGCACAATCTACTAGTTCTCAGCTACAAGTTAGCAGCTAGCAGGAATGAGTAGGGCTATCCGTACAGTCGTTCCGATACTGCAACCTGCAACCTGCAACCTACCAACTGCCAACTGGCTTCATTCCCACGTCCGCCCGTAATTCACTTTGAGCTTGGCGAGGATGGCCTGTTCCAGGTCAATCTCGCAAAGGTAGGCCAGCTGAAACAGGTAGTTGGCAACGTCAGCCAGTTCGCCCGCTAGCTCCTCACGGTTTTTCACCTCGTCAGTGAACTGGAAATGTTCCAGCACCTCGGCGGCTTCCACCGCGATGGAGGCGGCGATGTTGCGGGGCGTCTGGGGAAAGATCGAATGGGGTGCGTACCAGCCCTTGTCTGTCACAAAACGGTTGATCTCGTCAGTTAGTTGCTTAATGTCCATTGTCACCCTTTGTTGCTGCTGTCTATGACGAATTATTCATCAAGAATTTCTACTCTAGTAATAAGCCTTTGTTATGATATGATTGCCGCTAAATCACACGATGTAATTCGTACATCAGTGAACTGAAATGACTTCAGCTATTCACTTACATTTGATGTTATTGGGTTAAATACGGTTAAACACCATGACTATTGTAATGTTGTCTATGGCAGTG
>JALONX010000683.1 GCA_025454695.1 Chloroflexaceae bacterium | reverse complement strand
ACCGTTGATTGTAGAACTGGTGTAAACCTTGTCTTCCATTGCATCGCCAGTGTTAAGCTTATCCTTTGCGGGCTTTGCGCCTTTGCGAGAGCCATCTTTGTGAGCGGCGCTATTGCCACCCCAATGCCTCCAGCGGCATAGCAGCGTCCCAGGCCGATTCTACATCAGCGGCGAGGGGGCTGTGGAAGAGGCGGTAGCGCAAGCGCAGCAGGCCCCGCTGGCTGGGTGGGAAGTTGGTGTGCCAGTAGTGGTTCACTGGCATGGAGGCCAGCAGCCCGTTCCACTGCCACGGTTCGGTTGCCCAGCGGTTGAAGGCGATGGCGTTGGGCAGCACCAGCGGCGCATCCAGCGGCAGCCAGAGCAGCCGTGCCTCCTCCGTTTCGATGCTGGCCCCACGCTGCACGGTGTAAAACGTTGAAGCCGTGCCGGGCAACTGGCCGCCCGCCCCGTGGCTGCCGGGCCGGAACATGCCACCGCCGGTGTCGAATTGCAGGCTGGCCCCTGGCGCAGCAAAGGGAAAGGTCACGTAGGCTGCTTCGGGCAGCTCGCACCAGCGTTTGTCCCATTCCAGCACCAGCTCCACCAGCGGGAGGGCGTGATAGCAGCGCCAGGCCATATGCACGTTGCCCACCTCGCCAAGGGTTACGTCAAGTTCCAGGCTGTCGAACACGGGGCCAGCCACAAACTGGGGCGAAGCGGTGACTTCGGCCAGCCTGCGGGCGAAGATCGGCCCGGCGGGAAAGGACTCACGGGCGGGCGTGCTGGCGCTGCCCAGGGCGATGCAGCGGGGCAGGTTGCCCACGGCGGCCCGGCCCCAGGGATGCACAATCGTTTCGTGGGTGAGCTGGCCGAAGCGGTGGGCGCTGCTGCCATCAACCCATTCGCGCCCGCTGGCGTCGCGCAGGCTGGCGAGTCCGCCCGTCGCCGGGTCGAGGCGCAGCTGCCATGTGGCGTTGCCCAGTTCGAGGCTGTTTTCCTGGCCTGGGGCGTGGGCCGCTGCACGCTCGGCGTGTACCAGGCTGAAGCCTGCCAACTCCAGGGCGGGCGGGATAACCGCGACATACTCCGGCAGCCCGGCGCGGTCGCACTGGAACGGCAACAGGCCGCCAGCTGGCCCACGGAGGCAGTGCGTGGACGGACTCAGGACGTGATCACCTCCCGAAAAATGAAGCGTGCGAAGGCCAGCCACATGGGAAGTTGGCGGTACCACCAGCGTCGGCGACTCGGAAAGTCTTGACACTTCGCCCAGGGCGACGTGGGCCGCTTCGTCCAGGTAGAGGCTGGCGAGCAGCGTGTTGCGGGCTTTGCCGCTTTCGATGATCTGATTTTTCAGCGGAGCCGGGCGGACGCAGGCGCTGTTGGCGCTGAAGGTGTGTTCGAGGGCCAGGCGCTCCTGCTGCAAGGCTTCGGCCAGCAGCGGCGCGGCCTGGGGCACCTCGGCACACAGCTTTGCCACGGCCTCGCGGCGGCGCTGGGTGCGGCGGTTTTCGGCTACCAGCCCGCTGCAGGAGCCAAGGCCAAAGGCCCAGGCGTCGGGCCAGGCCACCTGGTAGGTGGGCAGGTCGCCCGTGTCCAGGCTTGCGAACCATTCGCCTAGCGTGGCGGTGCGCAGTTTGATGTCGTCGTGGTCGGCGTTCCAGCGCTCAATCAGTTGACACCAGCGGTCGTCCGGCGGCGAGTTGTCAACATAGAAGCCGCTGGTGTGAATCAACACCTTGTCGCTGCCGTAGCCGTTCTGGCGCAGATGGTGCAGGTAGCGCGGCAGTTCGCGCCGGGCGGCGGTGTAAAGGCTTTCCACGCCCTCGCGGTCGCTCTGGTAGTAGTGGCGGGTGGCGATGGCCGGAAAAGGCGCTCGCCCTGAAAGGCCGAGGGCGTTGCCGAGGTGGTAGTGTTCGCCCAGCCAGTGCAGCACCTGGCCGCCCTTCGGCCCGCGCCACCAGAAGGCCCGAGGCAGGCGGGTGGGTGCGTCGGGCCGCAGCATGGCGGCCTGTTCCAGCAGCCACTGATAATGCACACTGCCACGCGCTCCCAGCGGGTCGGTCGAGGTGTCAAGATGAACGGCGCTGTAGAAGTAGCTCACGCCAAGTTCGGCCAGCACATCGGCCAGCGCCCAAGGCCAGCCGTTGATGTCGCAGTGCATAGCGCAGCACAGGGGCAGGGCGTGGCGCTGGCAAAAATCAGTGATCCAGGCGAAGGAGCGGCGCAGGGCCTCGGCGTCGAGCAGATCGGTGAAGTGTAGATAGTTTGCCGTCAGCTCAATCTGGCCGTCGCGCACCCGCTGCACCAATTCGGCCTCCCGTTCGGGGCGAGCGGCGAGAAAGGTCTGCACCTGCCAGGCCGTTTCGCATGTCCACTTGAAGCGCGAGTCGGCGGGGGCGCTGGCGCTGGCGGCGCAGAGTTCCAGCACCCGCTCATAGAATTCGACATAGGCCAGGCCGATCTGCTCCTGCGGATGGGTGAAGCCGATGTCGGTGTGGGCCGATTGGATAAGGTAGATAGTGGTCATTGTTTTTGCCACAGAGGACACACATTTTGCCACAGAGGACACAGAGGACACAGAGAGTTTTGCTGGCAATTAGCAGTGCGCAGTTCGCACGTGGCAAACCTCAAAGCACGCAGTACGCAGCACACAGGACCCTTCGGCTTCGCTCAGGGCAGGCGCAGTATGCAGTACGCCTCACGGTTCACGTTCCTACCTCCAGAGCCTGGTCAGAAAGCGCAGTTTTGCCCGTTCCTGGTAGATGCCACCGCCCTCGTGGTGGTTGTACTCCCAGACGTTGATCTGCTTGTCGCCCGCGTAGTGGTTGTAGGCGGCAAACACGGTTGAGGGCGGGCAGACCTCATCGAGCAGGCCAACCGAGAAGAGCGCCTGGCACCGGGCACGGGCCGCAAATTGCACGCCGTCGAAGTAGTCGAGCGTGGCCAGGGCCTGCTCAACCCGGTCGCGGTTGTTGCGGCAATATTCGACGATCTCTTGATAAGGATGAGCATCGGTGATGCGGATGGCCCGGCGGTAGTGGCAGAGAAAGGGCACATCAACCATGGCCGCCGCCGGGTGGGGCGACAGGCCGCAAACGGCCAGGCCAATGCCGCCGCCCTGGCTGCCGCCTTCGACGGCGATGCGGGTTGGGTCGAACAGTTCACATGTGACGGCGGCATCTACCAGGCGTATCGCGTCGGTGAAGAGGCGGCGGTAGTAGTAGCCCTGGGGGGCGAGGATGCCACGGGTCATAAAGCCGTGGGCGGCGGGAAAAATGCCGCCGTCGGCGATGTCGGGCGTGTCGCCGCGTAGACAGGTTGCGCCCTGGCCCCGGTTGTCCAGCACCAGCTGAGCAAAGCCAGCGGCGGGCCAATGAGTGTACTGAAAGCCGAAGCCGCGCCCGCAGGTGTAGCCGTGGAAACTGACCACCAGCGGCAGCGGGCCGCTTCTGGCCCTGGGCAGGTTGAGCCAGGCCTTGATCGGCTGGCCGCCATAGCCGTTGAAGGTCACATCGAAGGTCTCGATCAGACTCAGGCCGTCGTCCACCGGCTCCAGCGTCAGGCCGGTGGGGTGCTGGCGGGCGGCGGCCAGGGTTTCGGCCCAGAAGGCGTCGAAGTCGGCGGGTTCGTGGCGCTCTGGCCGGTAGGCCCGCAGTTCGTCGAGGGAAAAATCGAAAAAAGCCATGTGTCCTCAACTACGTACTACGTACTGCGTACTGCGTAAGCCGGAATACGGAGTACGTAGCACGTAGCACGCAGTTCAATTACAGATTAGTTCCGTTTGTGCGGATCACCTCGGCGTACCAGCGGGCCGAGTCTTTGGGGATGCGGCGCTGGGTCGGGTAGTCTACATAGATCAGGCCGAAGCGCTGGCGGTAGCCCTCGGCCCATTCAAAGTTGTCCATCAGCGACCAGTGGAAGTAGCCCCGTACATCAACGCCGTCGGCGATGGCCCGCCGCAGCTCGCGCAGGTAGCGCTGGGTGTAGTCAATCCGCTGCGGGTCATGCACGGCACCGTCGAGGGCCACCC
>JALONX010000682.1 GCA_025454695.1 Chloroflexaceae bacterium | reverse complement strand
AGAATTCCGTGCGCCAAACATAATCGCACGGGTTGATGCAACAGTAAACTCCCAATCCAGTATATCTTCAACCATTGCTATTGCCCTCAATGCAATTCCATTAAAGCTTTCACTTGCAATGCCCGCATAGTAGTCGTGAACTACATTGTTGGGGTTCTCACGTCCGGATGGTGCGTTACGCCATAGATCAGCAATGTGAAGAGCGCGTTTGGTGAGCGTAAAAGCTTTGATTGCATCACCGTCAATACACATAAGGGCAACACGATGGCAAGCAAGTAACAGGGCAATCTGGTGTTGAATGTCATCGGTGAAATGCTGCTTTTTGGCAAGTTTCTGCCAATCAACGATGGTTTGAACGGAGAAGTCAATCTGTGAACGTAAACTGGGTAATTGCTTTGGAAGTTCAGCCATACCGTTGTCACTCAGCTTTATACAAATAACTCAAGGGGCTGTCACATACTAGTCAGTTGCTTCATCTCAGCGGCAGCTCGACGAGAACGACGACATACCACTGTTGCCACGGAATTATTGTAGTGAGAGGTTGTGACAGCTAGCGACACGATTGTATGTGTCTGTTATGTGCGCCGCCCGCGCGGCCACCAGCGTTGCGCCACCTACAGGAACATCACCAGCGGAAAAGCAGGCACGTAATAGAGATTGTAGGGGTTTTTGGGGTCGTAGGGGAGCGAGTCACTTATAAAACCGCTGGCCACAATCGCGCCAAGATAGAGTGTGCTGCGCAGAGCATGATCACGCTGGATGAGACGAATGAGTCGCTTTTTATTCATACATCTCCAATCTCCAACCTCTGGTTGTCTTGTTTCACAAGGTTCGTAGCCATATGCATTGCGGGAGCCACGCTACCACCCGGCAGCATGGCTGCCGCACTCCATAATTCGGTGCGCCAACTTCGTGCAACCGTACAGCGATAGTCTGTATAATCTGCGGATACAAGACGGCCTTTGCACCCGCCCCAATCGTCAAAAGCGCTTCGCGCCGCCCTTACGGGCAACGTCAATCGAGTAATCGTCAATCTCCAATCTCCAATCTCTTTTCTCTACCCCGCCAACCCGATTATAATACCTTCATGCATAGTATTGCTCCCGGCACCCAGATTGGGCGCTTTCACATCGAGGCCGAAGTGGGTCGCGGCGGCATGGGCGTGGTCTACCGTGGCCTCGACCAGGCGCTGCAACGGCCTGTGGCCATTAAACTGATTGCGCCCCACCTCAGCGACGTGGGCAGCGGCGGCCAGCGCTTTCAGGCCGAGGCTGCCGCCGTGGCCCGCCTTAAGCACCCCAACATTGCCGCTATCTACGAAACGGGCGACCACGAGGGCCAGCCCTACATCGCCTTTGAATGGGTCGAGGGAGTGACGCTGGCCCAGGTGCTGGAAAGCCAAGGCCGCCTGCCGCCTGCTCGTGCCCTGCCCATCATGCGGCAGGTTGCCGCTGCGCTAGATTACGCCCATGCGCGGGGCATCATCCACCGTGATCTGAAGCCGAGCAACATTATCATTGGGCCGGGCGACGAGGTCACCGTGATTGACTTTGGCCTGGCCCGCGTTGCCAGCGCCGCCAGCCTCACCGCCACCGGCAGTCTGTTTGGCACGCCCCGCTACATCGCGCCGGAGCAGATTCGTGGTGAAACGCTGGACGGACGCACTGACCTGTACAGCGCCGCCGCCATGCTCTACGAGATGCTGACGGGCCGCCCGCCCTTCACCGACGAGGCCATTCATACGCTGATGCACCAGCATCTCACTGCGTCGCCGCCGCCAGCAAGCGAGGCTAACCCGGCCCTGCCGCCAGCCCTTGATGTGGTGCTGGCCCGTGCCATGGCCAAGCGGCCAGTTGAGCGCTACCCCTCGCTCAGCGCCTTTGCCGATGCAGTGGCCGAGGCCCTTGGCCCAACGCAACATGCGCTGGTGCCCGCTGCGCAGCCCCCCGCCAGGCGCTGGCCACTGTGGGGCGCGGGTGCGGGTCTGGGGCTGCTGGTGCTGGTGCTGGTGCTGGGCACGGCCATGCGCCAGGGGGCTTTTGCAGTTGCCCCCGGTTCAACCGCCACGGCAGCAGCGGCCCCGGTCGCCGAACTGCCAACGGCTGAACCGACGCCTGCGCCAACGGCTGAACCGACGCCGGAACCGACAGCGGAGCCAACGCCTGAGCCGCCGCCAACGCCCGTCCCGCCGAATGCTGACGGCTGGTGGCCCGCCAGCGGGGGCAACGCCGCCCAGACGGGCCAGAGCAATGGCGATATTCAGCTGCCCGCCGCCGAACCGCGCTGGTCGCGCAACCAGCGCACCGGCCAGTTCAGCAGCATGGTGGCCGGGGGCGGCCTGCTCGTCTTCAGCCTCAACAACCAGGTCGCCCGCGCCATCAACTGGGAAAATGGCCAGGTGGTGTGGGAAAGCAATCTGGAAGGCTGGAATGTTGGCCCGCCCGCTTTTTATGCCGATGAGCAGAAGGCCCTGGTGGTGTTTCCCATCGTGGATCGGGGGCTGCACGCCTTTGATCTTTCCACCGGCACCAGCCGCTGGCTCACCCCGGAAGGCAGTTGGGACGGCGCGAACAACGGCGGCATCACCGTGGGCGAAAACGGCAGGCTCTACGCTGCCACCGACAGCGGCTGGCTCTATGCGGTGCAGTCCGACGATGGCCAGATCGCATGGTCGCGCCGGGTGAGCGAGGCAGGCCCGTTTCCGTCGGCACCGGCCTATGCCAGCGGGCGGCTATTTCTTGCCGGGCCAGAAGAAACGCTCTACGCCCTGAATGCCGACAATGGCGAGACGATCTGGACGGCGCGGACGGCGGGCAGCCTGCGGGTGCGCCCGATGCTGGCCGAAGGGCTGGGCCTGGTGCTGGTGGGCACGGAGCAGGGCCGGGTGCAGGCTTTCAGCGCGGAGGACGGCGCACCCCGCTGGGCCGCCAGCGCCAATGGCGGTATCGCCGGGATGGCTCACGACGGCGAGCGCGTGTATGCGACAACCTACGGCGGCACTGTGTACGCATGGCAGGCCAGCAATGGCGAACTGCTCTGGTCGTTCAGCACCGAAAGTGTGATCAGCGCTGCGCCGGTGACTGACGGCAACGTGGTGGTGATCAGCACGCAGGCCGGTGAGGTACGCTTTATCAATGTGGTTGATGGCAGCGAAACCGGCAACCGGCTTACCTTTCAAGCCCCGCTGTATGAAACGCCCGTCCCTGCCGGGGGCTGGCTGTTTGTGCAGGCGGGCCAGATCTATGGATTCAGCCCATGAGCAACCACCCCTGGCTGAGTTGCCCTGACGCCGAAGGTCAACCCACCCGCTGGCTGCTCAGCGAGGTTCAACATGTGCTGGGCCGCCAACCGCCCGCCGATATTTTGCTGCCCTTTCCCGCCGTTTCGCGCCAGCACGCCCGCCTGGTGCGGCAGGGCCGGGGCTACCTGCTGAGCGACCTGGAAAGCCGCAACGGCACCTTTCTCAACGGCCAGCCGGTGGGCGGGGAACCGCAGCGTCTCAACCACGGCGACAGCATTGTGCTTGGCGGCAGCGTGACGCTGCATTTCCACGACCCCGGCGCAACCGTGGAAGCGCCCCGGCTGGGCCGCCTTTCCGGCATCTGGCTCGACGAAGGGACTCGCGCCGCCTATGTTGATGGGCGCATGGTGGAACCGGCCCTTTCTGCTGCCCAGTTCGCCCTGCTGCGGCTGCTCTGTCAGCGCGAGGGCGAGGTGGTGCGCCGCGACGAGATCATCGCGGCGGTGTGGCCCGACGAACACCCCGGCGGCATCAGCGAAGAAGCGGTGGACGGGCTGATCAAACGGCTGCGTGCCCGCCTGCGCGAAACCCAACCAGCGGCAGACTACCTCCAGGCCGTGCGCGGCATCGGCCTCAAGCTGGTGCAACCGGAGCCGTGACGGGCAGAAACGCAGAGACGCAGAGGCACAGAGACGCGGAGAGTCTACGCAGTTGACAGTCCCTTCGACAAGCCCTTCGACCCTTCGGCAGGCTCAGGGCAGGCAAGCTCAGGGGAGCCTCAGGGCAGGCCTGGTTCCCGGTTCTTGGTTCTTGGTTCTCGGTTCTTGGTTCCCGCCCCTGTTGCGCCCCTCTTTTTTCATCGCAGAATGGCCTCGGGTCTGTTAAGATGTGAGCATCAGATGTTGGATTTTAGATTTTAGATTTTGGATTTTGGACTGCGCGAGGCTGCGAATTGCCAACTGCCAACCCTTCGACAAGCTCAGGGCAGGCTGCCAACTACGAACTGCCAACTACGAACTGCCAACTACGAACTGCCAACTGCAATCATCACACGAGGAGCAACCTATGGCACTCACTCGCCGTGCTTTTCTCCAGACTGGTGCTATCAGCGCCGCGGCCCTGGCTGCGACGGCATGCAGCACGGCCCCAACGCCGCCGCTGTCGGTTTCCATTGGCAGCCCGCCAACCGCCGCACCAGCAGCCCAACCTGGCGCGGCTGAAGCCGTGTCGGTGCCGCCTATTGAACTGATTGCTCTGAACCGCATGGCCTACGGGCCGCGCCCCGGCGACCTGGAGCGGGTGCGGGCGATGGGCTTTGCCGCCTATGTGGAGGAGCAACTGCGCCCCAACGATGCCGACGACGCGGAATGCCACCAGCGGCTAGACTCAGTTCAGCTTCACATAAGCTATGACGCAGGTAAGGGTTACCCGGCGGTGGACGAGATGCGCCCGCTGCGCACGCTCAAGCAGCCGCTGAACGAACTCTGGCAGCTGAATAACTGGGACATGGACATGGACTACGGCGAGCGATCCAGGCCGGTGTACGAAGTGCGCATGGCAACCTATGTTCGTGCCGTTTATAGCAAGTGGCAGCTGCGCGAGGTGCTGGCCGAGTTCTGGCACAACCACTTTAACGTGCGGGCGGTAGACAACGACTCGGCGATTATGGCCACATGGCCGATCTACGACCGGGAGGTGATCCGCAAGCACGCCCTGGGCAATTTTCGGCAGTTTCTCGAAGCGGTAGCCACCAGCCCGGCCATGCTCTACTACCTCAACAACGCCTTCAGCAAGGCCAGCCCGGCCAACGAAAACTTCGCCCGCGAGCTGCTGGAACTGCACACCATGGGCGCCATGCACTACTTGAACGACCACTACAACCGCTGGCGCGAGGTGCCCGGTGCGCTGGAAGGGCAGCCGGTTGGCTATATTGATGACGATGTCTACGAGGCGGCGCGGGCCTTCACCGGCTGGACGGTGGCCAACGGCAACGACCCCGGCGATGGTGAGCACTTTCCCAACACGGGCGAGTTTCACTACTACGACGGCTGGCACGACAGCTACCAGAAACGCTTTCTCGCTGTGGAGTTTGACCCCAACCAGCCGCCGCAGGCCGATGGGCGCAAGGTGCTGGACATCCTGGCGGCCCACCCCGGCACGGCCAAACACCTCTGCACCAAGCTCTGCCGCCGCCTGGTGGCCGATGAGCCGCCCGCCAGCCTGGTGGATCGGGCCAGCCAGGTCTGGCTGGAGCAGCGCGACGCCCCCGACCAGATCGCCCAGGTGGTGCGAGCCATCCTGCTGTCGCCGGAGTTCGCCAGCACATGGGGAACAAAGGTCAAACGGCCTTTTGAAACGGTGGTCTCGTTTCTGCGGGCCACCGCCGCCGATTTTACGCCCAACAACAACCTGGGCTGGATGCTGGATGAGCGGGGCTACCGCATGTTTGGCTGGCCCGCCCCCAACGGCCACCCCGACATGGGCGGCTACTGGCTCAGCACCAATGTGATGCTGGGCCGCTGGAACTTGCCGCTGACCCTGATGAGCGATTGGGCCGAGTTGGCCCGCTTCGACATCGCCGGGGAGACGCCCGCCAGCGCCCGCAGCGCCCGCCAGATTGCCGACTACTGGGCGAACCGCATGGTGGCGCAACCGCTGAGCGAGGAGACGCTGGCAAGCCTGGCCGCCTTTATGGCCCAGGACGGCGATCCCACTCAGCCGCCCACCTTTGACGATGACGACGACCGCGCCGCTCGCTTCAACCACCTGACCGCCTTGATCGCCATGCTGCCGGAGTTTCAG
>JALONX010000681.1 GCA_025454695.1 Chloroflexaceae bacterium | reverse complement strand
GGCCACCGCAACATCATCGTGGATGAAGCCACCCGGCAGTCGTTTATCAACAACGCTCTCATTCCCATGCTCCAATACCCCGTTGCTGGAACCGAGTTCACCATTGGCACCCATCCCAATGTGCTGGGCTGGGGCATCATCAACGAGCCGGAGTGGGCAATTGTCGAGTCGGGGTCGGTGAAGCAAGAAATCACCGAGCCGGTGTCGCTGGCCGAGATGCAGCGATTTGTGGCCGAAGTGGCGGGCGCAATCCATCGCAATTCCAACCAGCTCGTGACGCTGGGCAGTGCCAGCATGAAATGGAACAGCAGCCAGGCCAAAGGGGCAGTGGGCAACTGGTGGGGCGACGCGGCACTGACGCCGTTTGATCCGCAGGGCAACCTGGATTTCTACTCCGTTCACTACTACAGCTGGATGGAGGGCGATGGCCAGAGTTGGTCATACTCGCCCCTGGTGAACAGCTGGGAAGCGGCGGGCTTCGACAAGCCGGTGGTGATTGGCGAACTGCCCGCCAACGATGGCGCAACCGGTAACGGGCGCAGCCTGCGCGACCTGCTGGAAGGGATTTACAGCAACTGCTACGCCGGGGCCTGGGTCTGGAGCTACGAAGGCGTGGACGGCAACGGCAACTGGGACACCGCTCGCACCGCCTTCACTGAGTTTAACCGCCAGTGGTTGGGCGAAACGCGGGTGCGCCCAGGGGTGACGCGCTGAGGCATTGACACGATGACACGGTGACAGGGTGGTGATCCGAGTAGCGAGTAACAAGTTACGAGTTACAAGTTGTCTCTGTTCAATCTTCATGCTGCTGGCACTACTTCTTGTCCTGGCGAGCTGGCGGCAGCCTGCCGCACAAATCTGGTTTGACCACGTTCATCTGTCGTGCTGAGCGCAGCGAAGAGCCTTGTTTATCATTGCGCTAAGACCCTTCACTTCGCTCAGGGTGACAATAGGCATGCTGTCTTTTATAGCAGATTGCAGATTGACTGATTTCAGATTGCAGATTGCGTCAGCATTGTGATGCGACAAAGCCTCATCGTGCTCGCTCACCTGATCTGCAAACCGCTATAGAATGTGACAGAACAGCCTTTTCCCATCGTCACTCTGTCATCTTGTCATCTGGTCACCAGCGGCAGGAAGAGGCCGTGGATAATCCCCAGGCGGATGCGATGCTCGTAGGCCATTGACGTAATGCCATTTGCGTCTTTGAAGCGCACGTAGAGGGTGCGTTCGCCGGTAGCTCCATCAGCAAGCTCGATCCTGGGCTGGCTGTTGAAGGGCTGCCAATCTGCCCCGTTAAACAGCCCATCTTCGCTGATCTGCATGGCCTGGGTGGTGGGTGGGGCACTCAGTTCCAGGGCGAAGCTGCGGCTGTTGCTCTGCTGTGGCCCAGCCACGGCGTAGGTGGGCTGGGGGCCGAGACCCTCAATCGTCACTGCCATCGTTTCCAGCGGCGAGGCAATGCCCAGGTTGTTTACGGCCCGTAGCTCCAGGGTATAGTTGCCATCATACAGTGCTGGCTCGAAAACGAAGCCCTCCTCGACGCTGTCGAACGCACCATCTTCTGGCGTAGCCCGTTGCCATGTCCCCCCATTGGCCCGATATTCCACCTGCACCACCCGGTTGAGCGATACGGTTTGCTGGAGCGGTGAAGGAAAGCCAATGTCCACACTGCGCCCAACCATGCGGGGGCGGCCCTGGGCTTGCAGCCGTGAGGTAGCGGGCAGTTTAATCGCCGGGGTGGTATCGAGTGGGTCAATCAATCCGTCGCTGTCGCTGTCGCGGTAGCCGATCTGAGCCAGCGCTGAGGGGTCAATCGCACCAGCAGTGTAGGCCCCCAGAATATCGCGCATGATGCTGAGCTGGTTGAGTGGGCAACCGGGCTGGTCGCTGTTGGCGGTGGCGGCATCCAGGTAGCCGCTGCGCACATGGCAGCTGATGCGTGCCTCTGCATACTGGTCGAGCGCACCGAAGAGGTGGCCGATTTCGTGGGCCAGCACCGCGCTCAGGTTTTGCTGCCCGTAGGCTGCCACATCGCTTGTGAGCACTGTGAAAGGCCCACCGATGTAGGCATAGGCAAACATGCGGTCGGTAAAGCGCCCGCTGCTGTTATTGGCGCTGTTGACAACAAAAATGGTGGTAGCCCAATCGCTGCCGTGGCGTTGCCGTAGCTCGTTGCCTGCGGCATAGGCCTGGTCGAAGTAGCTGCCCTCGTGGAAGCCCAGGTTCGCCAGTGAGTCGCTGATCCAGCGGCTCTCGCTGGTCAAATTATGATTGATTGGCTCGAACGCTGTGGGGGCAACCTGCATTTCCAGGGTGAAATGCAAGCGCGCCAGGGGCAGCCGTTGCGCCCACCAGTCGAGGGCTTGCTGCACCTCTTGCTTGAGGACTTGAATCTGCGCCGGTGTCCAGTCTTCGGTAGAAGGGTCAATCGTCCCAGTGCTTTCGGGGAGCACTAGCCGCACCGCCACATGGCCTGCCAGAAATTGGCTTAAGGGGCGTGCAGGCGCTCCATTGGCGGCCAGGCTTGGCGGTGGCGGCGGGGCCACAAAGGCATCGTTAATAACAGAAGGCGGTGGTTCTTCAGCTGAAACCGCATTGGAATGAGCAAAAACAGGATGAAACCAGGCAGGCCCGAAACAGGCGAGCACAAAAAGCAGCACAAAAAGCCGTTGGCGTGTGCGCATGGGTGTTCCTCTGGTGTGACGTTGAGTAGAGTGTTTGGAACAGTGACGAACGCACTATTGCATGGACGATATGTAAGATTGAATCTTGACGACGGACGGTGTTGTGTGCCGCGAACCTCCTCCGATAACAATTCTGTCACTCCCATAAACGGGAGTTGAAGCGGTATCAGCATAACTGCTTGTGCAGCAGCTGAAAACAGGTTATTAGTCCTATTTGCCATGGCCGAAAGGGTGATGAGAACGAGAAAAAGGGGGGAGTGAAGTACGGGGAAAACGAGTGACGAGTGACCTGCAAGTTCTGATGCCATCGAACTTCCTACCGACTGCTAACTGGTCTGTAAACAACGTCTGCTCCCATGCAGGCTCGTTGTCACCCCGACCGCAGGGAAGGGTCTTCAGCGCATAGCCATGCAGATTCCTCCCTGCGGTCGGCATGCCAGCCCGTTGCATTGCCTGCAAAACGACTTCGTTGTCTGTGTGCTAACTGCCAGCTGCTAACTGCCAACTGGTAACTGCAATCTCTAATCTCCCATCTCCAATCGCTTATCTCCCAAATGGCACCACCCGCCGGCCACCTGGCAGCAGCCAGCGGGCCATACAACGAGGCCAGGGCTACACCGCCGTTGAGGCAGCCGTAACAGAGCCAGGCCAGTTGCTCGTTGCCCCGCGAACCAGCGGCGTCCAGCCGGGGCAGAATCCAGAAGGCTACCCCGCATGCCAGTTGCACCATCCAGCCCAGCAGCAACATGTAGACGTGGGAAAGTCGCCACGTCCACAGCGCGGGCCAGAACGGTACGTCTTTGGCGAGCAGCACCAGCCCACCCACGCTGAAGCCGACTCCAAGCCAGAGCAGGGCGGTTCGAATCATCAGTTGGCTGAGTTTGGGCATAACGGTGTTGACCGGAGACCGGGGACGATCCGCGAAGGGCCGCGAAGAAACGCGAATGTGCAGTACGCAGCACGCAGCACGCAGTACGCTTCACGTTTCACGTTTCACAGATTTTTCATCGTTCATCGTTTCGGTTCTTGGTTCTTGGTTCTCGGTTCTTGTATTCCGCTTTGCCTTTGACACGGGGCCAGATGGCGAAAACGAAGGCCCAGCCCGCCACCACTTGCAGCAGCGCTGATAGCACCAGTGCCCCCACGCTAGTGAAGCCCCAGGCATGCAGCGGCTCGAAGACCACCCGCAGCAGCAGCCCGCCATTGAGCGTGGCGTAGGCCAGCCAGCCGATGCGTTCGTCGCCCCGTGGCCGCTGCTTTGAAAGCACCGGGAACATCCACAGTGCTACCCCGAAGATCAGCTGCGTCAGCCAGCCGACGGTGAGCAGGTGGTAGAACACCGGTTGAAAGGCGGCAATGTATGGACTGAAGTTCAGCCCCTGGTTCACCAGCACCAGCCCGCCTAGCAGCAGTGCTGCCAGCAGATAGGCGAGAGCGGTGCGGATGAAGACTCGCGCTTGAAGGTACATGTTGGGACGGATTGACGATTGACGATTGACCCTTCGACAGGCTCAGGGCAGGCGGATTGACGATTGGCGATTAGCAATTGGCGATTGGCGATTGGCGATGGTTTAATTTCCGCGTGCCGCGTTCATCGTTTTGCGTTCATCATTCCGCGTTCGTCCGAATGTTATGGTGACTCCGGCGAAGAGCAGCAGCGCGACGACGTTGAGCATGCCGCCCCACTGCCGCAGCGGTACCCAACCGGCCAGGTCGCCCAGCAGCCGCAGCAGCAGCGAGCCATGCAACAGAACCAGGTGCAGGTAGAACACGGGAGCGTAGCTGATGCGTAGGCCGGTGAGGGCCGGAATGATAATTGGCGCATGGCCAAAAACCATCGCAAACACAAAGCCCACAAACAGGGCGTGCAGCATCGCGTCGTAGACTGGCCCGGCAGGGATACCGCCGTAGACCAGGCCAATCAGCCCGCTTATCGCCAGCCAGCCGTAACCGGAAAGCATACACACTGCGATAAAGCGAGTGAGTCCCTGTTTGCGCACGGTGCGGCGGGCGATGTCGTAGCGCAGCAGCCAGGCAGCGAGCAGCAGCGCGGCCAGCCCATAGAGCCGCGTGCCTGCGTCAAAATTGAAACTGGCCAGCGCCGCTCCCGCCAGCACCAGGGCCACAATCAGCCCGAAGGCGACCTGCACCGGGCGCGACAAGTTCAGCAGCCGCCCCAGTTCCAGCCGCTCACCGGCAATCGTCAGCACCAGGAAACTGGCCCACCAGAAGACCACCTCAAACAGGGGCCGCCCCGCTAGCCAGAGCAGGTTGCCCACCAGCCCGGCCACGGTCGCCACGGCCATCGTCACGGTGTAGGCCGCCGGGTGGTCACGCACAATCCGCCCGAAGACGATCACCAGCACCAGGCTGCCCAATGTTGCTAGTAGTGGCACCATGGCACTCGCGCCGTCGAACAGCAGCAGCAGCCCGGCCATGCCCGCCAGCAGCGGGGCCAGGTAGGCAAAGGGCCACTTCAGGGCCACCGCCCGCTCCAGCCCGATGACAACGCTGAAAAACCCCGCTACCATCAGTGGGCCGTGGGCGGCAGCCAGGCTGCCCTGGGGGGTTGGCAAGCGCCAGCCGAGCCGCAGCAGCCCGGCCCACAGCGCCCCCACCAGGGCCAGCAGGGCCAGCGGCGCAATGACTTTCGCGGCATGATTGAGGTTTTGGCGTTCCATAGTTTTAAGGGTTAGGGGTTAGGGGTTAGAGGTTAGGGGTTAGCAGCATTGCACTCGATGTGTTTAACCCCTATCCCCTAACCGTTAATCTTTATCTGTCACTTCTGCGGTTCGCCGTCGCCCGCTTGCAGCAGGCCCAGTGCGCCCCGTCCGACGAAGTTGAAGGCGTGGGTGACGATGGGGTACTTGCCATCTTCCGCCGTTGTCAGCTCGATAATCGCACCCTGGGCTGGGGCCAGGTCTACTGCCTGGGAACCGTAGTTGCCGGGATTGTTGCGACTTAGCACCACACCCTCTTTAATCACCGTGTCGAAGATGGTGCCGACGATGTGGAACGAGCTGTCCACACTTGGCCCCGCGTTGAGAACGAAGAAGCGTACCCGCTCGCCCGTGCCCACCTGCAACGGATGATCCTTGTACTGGTTGGCTACGCCGTTGAAGACCACCAGGTCGGGTGCGGGCGCTGCGGCGGCGGCCTTCTCCAGGCTGCTCACCTCGCCCTGCGGGCCGAGATACCACTCGCCCTGCACGATGGCGAACTCTTTGTCAACCGGCGGCAACCCTTCTTTCGGCTCCACAATCACCATCCCGTACATGCCATTGGCGATGTGGTGCAGCGCCGGGGCCGTGCCACAGTGGTACATCCACACTCCGGCGTAGTCGGCCTTCCACTCGTAGATCTTCTCCTCACCAGGGTTAATGTTGGTCATCTCGTCGTTCCAGGCCACCTGGCTAGAGTGGAAGTCCACCGAGTGGGGCACCGTGCTGTTGGCCGGGTTCTTCAAGCGGATGCGCACCGTGTCACCCACCTTCACGCGGATGACCGGGCCGGGCACCGTGCCGTTAAACGTCCAGACCTGCTGCACGAAACCGGGTGCAACCGTCATCGGCTTCTCAATCGTCTCCAGCGTAATGTCATGCACGCTGCCTTCCAGCAGGGCCGGGGCCGCCGCGTCAAACAGTTCGTAGGGTGGCGCGTTTGGGTCTTCGGCAACGTCGCCCGTGGGAAGCGGGCCGCCGTGGTCGTCGCCGTGGGCTGCCGTGGCCTTGTCCGTGCCTGCGGCTGCCGCCTCAATGATTTTGTCGGCGGCGCTTGTCGCGCCCTTCACTGTGATCTCGCCCTTCATGCCAGCGGCGGCGTGGCCCGGAACGGAGCAGATAAACTTCGCCCCGGCAGCCGAAATCACCACCTCGCCCTGGGCTGTCTGCCCGGCGTCGGCATAGATTTTGGTGCCATCACCAAACACAATGTCGTGGGGCATCACGCCCTCGTTCACCAGCTTGATGCTGTAGCGGCCAGCCTTCTCAACCTCTAGCTTGTTGGGCTTGTAGCCCAGGTCGAAAGCGCGAAACTCCAGCGTACCCAACACTTCATTCGATAATAGCGTCGTACCTTCAGCCTGTTGTGGCGCGGCGGCAACCGCAGGCTGGCTCAATGCGGCGGGCTGGTTCAAGTTCGTAACGTAGTTGCCTCTGCCCCCACAGCCCGCCAGCCCCAGACTCAGCGCCAGTAGTCCCGTCACGGCGTACATGCGATGTTGGATGTGCGTCTTCATCGTCTTCTCGTCTCTATTCCTTTATCATTTGCGCTTCTGGCGCAAATACAACTGCAAATGGTCGTCCAATCGCCCCTTCAGGGCAGTAGCTCTCGCAAATGTCGCAGAAGGTGCAATCTGCTGGCCGCACAATGGTAGCCTTGTAGCCATGCACTTCCACCGCCCCGGTGGGGCAGCGCATTTCGCATTCCCCGCAGCCGTTGCACCGCGTCAGATCGATCTGCGGGAGTGGCCAGACTGCGTTGCTCATCGTCTGCCTCCTTTTGGCATCAGGGCGGCGGAAGAAGGTGCGAGCTGCCCCGTTGCATCGCTCCTATCACAGATTGCAGATTGCAGATTGCAGATTGCAGATTG
>JALONX010000680.1 GCA_025454695.1 Chloroflexaceae bacterium | reverse complement strand
TTGAAGTTAACCCCTAACCCCTAACTCCTAACCCCTAACCCCTATTAGCGTCCCTCCAATCGTTCCAGCCGCTCGGCCAGGTCGGTCAGGCTTTGCAGGTTATGGATGGGCAGAAAATCGTCAATGTGGGCCAGCACCGCCGCCATGCCACCGACGCGGGGCTGGTAGCCGGTGCGCCCCAGCAGCGGGTTGAGCCAGATCAGGCGGTGGCAGCGGTGGCGCAGCAGGCGCACTTCGCGGGCCAGCAGCTGCGGGTCGCCCTGCTCCCAACCGTCGCTGATGATCAGCGCGACGGCACCGTGGCCCAGCACGCGCCGCCCCCATTGGCGGTTAAATGTGTGCAGGCTAGCGCCGATGCGGGTGCCGCCCGCCCAGTCCACCACCTGGCGGCTGGCCTCGTCGAGCGCCCGGTCAATGTTGCGCAGCTTGAGCTGGGGCGTGATGCGGGTGAGCCTGGTGCCAAACACAAAACATTCCACATGCAGCAAACTCTGGCTGACACTGTAAAGAAATTGCAGCAGTAGCCGGGCATACTTTTCCATCGAGCCGCTGATGTCGGCAATCAGCACCAGCGGGCGCGGTTTGATTTTGCGCTGCTGCCGCCGCAGGCGCAGGGGTACACCGCCGTGCCGGGCTGCATCACGCAGAATAGCCCGCATGTGCAGCGTGTCGCCGTGGCGGTTGGGGGCGCGTCGGCGGGTGGCCCGCTGGCTGATACGCCAGCGCATCCGGGCAATCAAGTTTTTGATCTGAGCCAGTTCCTCGGGCTGCATCTCGGAAAACTCTTTACGCTGTAGAACCTCGGTGGTGCTGGCGGTGCCGCTTTTATCGGCAATATCAATCGCTTCGGCTCCCGGCCCGGCCTTAAAGGCCATGTACGAAACCACCGTAAAAGGCTCGGTGCGGCGCTTGTGGCGCGGGGCTTGCGGCATCGTCTGGCGCTGGCGGGGCTGTTCCTCGGTGGCCTGCCGCCAGAAGCGGTTGAAGATCGCGTCAAACAAGCGCAAGTGGGCCTGGTGGTGCAGCAGTAGCCCCCGGGCCGCATAATAGACCTGTTCCCGCGAGGCCAGGTTGATAAGTTCCAGGGCCTGGCTAAAGGCCAGCACCTGATCCAGCCCCAGCGGTATCCCCGCTTGTCGCAGCATGCGCCCAAACAGCAGCGCATTGGGCAGAAAGGCCGCCGCTTGCATGGGGGCAGGGGTGGCGCTCATCGCCCCTCCTGCACCAACTCGTTGATGAGACCGCCCCGCAGTTTGTCCACGTCGTCCTGATATTTCAGCACCACGCCGAGGGTTGCCAGCACCAGTTCGGGGCTGAGTTCGCGGGCGTTGAGGTGCTGCAAGGCCTCGCACCAGTCGAGCGTTTCGGCCACGCCGGGGTTTTTGGCCAGCTCGTGCCGCCGCAGGGTTTGCACCGCATCTACCACCTGGGCCGCCAGGCGCTGGCTGATGCCGGGCAGCTTGCAGCAGACGATCGCCAGCTCTTTTTCCCGCGTGGGGTAGTCAATCCAGTGGTAGACACAGCGGCGCTTCAGAGCGTCGTGCAGTTCGCGGGTGCGGTTGGAGGTGATGATGACAATGGGGCGGTGGCGGGCGCGGAGGGTACCCAGTTCCGGGATGGTGATCTGAAAATCGGAAAGCAGTTCAAGCAGAAAGCTCTCGAACTCCTCGTCAGCTCGGTCTAGCTCATCAATCAGCAGAATCGGGGCGCTACTGTTGGCCTGGTCAATCGCCTGCAACAGGGGCCGCTTGAGCAAAAAGTGCTCGCTGTAGATGGCTTCGCTACGCCCGTCGTCGTCGTCGCGGGCAGAGGATTGCAATGCGAGCAGCTGGCGCGGGTAGTTCCATTCATACACCGCCTGGCTTATGTCAATTCCCTCATAACATTGCAAGCGGATCAGGGGCGTGTCAAACACGCGGCTGAGGACTTTGGCAATTTCGGTCTTGCCAACGCCCGGCTCGCCTTCCAGCAGCAGAGCCTTGCCCATACGGAGAGCGAGAAAGAGGCTGGTGCTGAGACCCGTATCGGCGATGTAGGCGTGTTGGGCCAGTGCCTGAGCCGTGGCCTCGACCGAAGGGAGCATCGTTGCAATCCTGGCAGAACGTCGTTATTCCATCTGGCTATCATTAGCATATTTGAAGTAGCATGCTTTGTCAAACAGGTACAGGTTTCAGATTTCATTCACAGATTACACAGATTGTGGTGTGTGTAATTTGCGTAATCTGCGGATTGTTTTGGGTTGCGACATGGAGGCTTTGGTTTGACGTGATACCATTGCAGGCAACGATCAGCCGTGAAAAACAATGCATTGCAATGGAGAGACGCCCCGGCGGGGCGTCTCTCCATTGTATTCATTGGGTAGCAGTGAACCTTCATCGCTCATACCACATCGCACTGCATTATCATCACAGGTGGGCTGGTTCGAACCCGCATGTCATTGGCGCTACCCCCCTGCCGGAATAGCCGCAGGATCCATCCACATAGCCTCCCACACATGGCCGTCGGGGTCGGCGAGATTGCGGTTACACATAAAACCCAGATCCTGCACCGGGTTGATGTCCGCTGTGCCGCCGTGGGCCGCTGCGGCTTCATTCATTGCATCCACCGCATGGCGGCTCTCGCACGAGATTGCCAGCATCACCTCGCTGGCGCTGGGCGGCGGTATCTCGCGGCTGGTGAAGGTGCGCCACTTGGCATGGGTCAGGAGCATCACATGAATCGCCTCGCTCCAGACCATGCAAGCGGCGGTGTCGTCGGTGAAGTGGGGATTGTTGGTGAAGCCGAGAGCGGTGTAGAAGACCATTGACTTCTGGAGGTCGCGTACTGGCAGATTGATGAAGATCATTCTGGTCATTGTGGTGTTCCTTTGCTATGCCGACAATCGGGTCTTAGCCAACTTCAAGGCGCAGACTCACATGGTCACCGACGTGCAGCTGTTCCGCTTTTTGCACGCTTACCCGGATGGGCACCAGATAGGTGCCGTCTTTCGGGAAGAGCGAGGTTTTCCACTCGGTGCCGCCAATGCGCACATGCACCGGAATGACGCCCCAGCCGTAAGTCACGGCACTGGCAATCGCCTTGATGGCCCGACCTGACTCTTCGGGGACTGGCACAAACAGAAACGGGGCTGGCCCGCGCCAGTGGATGATCTCGTTTTCAAATTCGATGAGCATGGGGGTTGTATAACAAGCGGTTAACTACTCGTGCAGCATTGCGCCGGTTGGTCATATGTCACTCGAACACATATGCTATTATAGCACAGGCTTCTGCATAGCTTGATTGATTTTGGTATACTTATTCCTGAAGGAGTTTTGCCCATGCCTGCTCGCGACATCTACCATGAACCTATTAAAGCTGCCCTGCTCAATGCTGGCTGGATCATTACGCACGATCCCTTTCGAATTGAGTATCGCGGTGATCAAGGATTTATTGATCTCGGAGCCGAACGGCTGGTAGCTGCACAATATGGGCAGCGCAAGATTGCTGTCGAGGTGAAAAGTTTTCTCAATCCATCCTTATTGACCGATGTCCAGCAAGCTATTGGACAATACCTGTTCTATCGCACCATCCTCGACGAAATCGAACCGGATCGAATACTGGTACTAGGAATTTCTTCCGATACGGCCACCGAACTGCTTGGGCGTCCAGCAGCAGTCTTGTACCTTGAGCGGCAACAGGTGCAAGTTATGGTGGTCGCAATTGAAACTGAGGAGATTGTACGATGGACGTTATCGCCCTGATTAAGACCTATATTGCAGAGCAACTCAACATCCCCATCAGTCATGGTGCAATTACCTTGGAAGCGATGCTTGACGATCAGCAGCAACGCTATGCGCTGGTGAGCGTGGGATGGAACGAGACGCAGCGCATTCAAGCCCTGGATTTGTATGTCGCAATACGAGACGGCAAACTGTACATTGAGCACGACGGAACACCAGCGCCCGGCATTGTAGCCTATCTCCTCGATCACGGTGTTCCCCAGAACATGATTGTCCTGGCGTCCCAACACCCGCGCAAACGAC
>JALONX010000679.1 GCA_025454695.1 Chloroflexaceae bacterium | reverse complement strand
GCTGTAATACCACGATTGGCGTTGATCGAGACCACCAGGTAGCCCCAGGAGGCCAGCCTTTCGGCCAGGTAGCCATAGCCCTCATGGCTACGAAAGACATCATAGCCGGGCGGACATTCACCTGTTCGAGTGTAGAGAGAGTTATCATTACGCGGTGGTGTATCACGGGTGTTGCATGTAATACTGTTACCGTGCAGCATCACAATCAGCGGGGAGGGGCCAGCGGGCAGGGTTTGCGGTCGCCAGACCCGCGCCCAGATTTCGGTGGGCCGGTCAGCGAGAATATCGGGGTCAAGCGTGGCCGGGAAGCGGTACTCCGCCGTGGTGATGGCGAAGGGGCCGGGGGCGGTGGCATCCGGGGTTTGTACCTGAGCTGGGGTCACTGGCTCGGCCAGGGCAGGCGGAGCAGCGGGCACGGCAAGCGAGGCAAGCATGATGGCAAAGACGAGGGCGAGGATGAGCAGCGGACGGGGAGACTGACGCATATCGAGACCCTCCTGCTGGTTCTGAAAACAATCGAGCCGCCAGGATTGGTCAGGGAATGCCGTAAGTATAGTGATCGCAAACGCAATTGTCAATACACATATATTACAATTTTTAACGATTTTCTCGCCAGCAGCGTTTCAGGCCCTTGTTAGGTTTTGCCGCCGGTGGAGAATGCCCGCTACAGCAGAATGTGTTGATCGTCAATCTCCAATTCCTAATCCCCAATCCCCAATCCCCAATCCCCAATCTCGCCCTATAATATGGACATGAGCAGCGAAGCTGGGGCCGAACAACCAGAACGCTGGCGCATTGAGGTGCGCGGCATTGTGCAGGGCGTGGGCTTTCGGCCCTTCGTCTACGGGCTGGCGCTGCGGCTGGGGCTGGCGGGTTTTGTGCGCAACGACAGCGACGGGGTGACGATTGAGGCCGAGGGCGCACCCGCCGTCCTCACCGCCTTCGTGGTGGCCCTGCGCCACGAAGCCCCGCCGCTGGCCCGCGTCGAGTCGGTGCAGCACCAGGCTATTGCGCTGCATGGCGATGCTGATTTCGTCATCGCCCACAGCGCGGCCAGCGCCCACGCCACCACGCTGATTGCGCCGGACAGCGCCACATGCGCCGATTGCCTACAAGAACTTTTCGACCCCGCCGACCGACGCTACCGCTACCCCTTCATCAACTGCACCAACTGCGGCCCGCGCCTGACGATTGTGGCCGCCGTGCCCTACGACCGGCCCAACACCACGATGGCCGTGTTCCCCATGTGCGCCCAATGCCAGGCCGAATACGACGACCCGCTCAACCGCCGCTTCCACGCCCAGCCCAACGCCTGCCCAATGTGCGGCCCACAATTGCAGATTGTAGATTGCAGAATGCAGAATATGGAGCAATCTACAATCTGCAATCTGCAATCTGCAATCACAACGGTTGCTCAAGCGTTGCGCGACGGGGCGATTGTGGCGCTGAAGGGCCTGGGCGGCTACCATCTAGCCTGCGATGCAACCAACCAGGGCGCGGTAGCCCGGCTGCGCCAGCGCAAGCGGCGGGAGTTCAAGCCCTTCGCCCTGATGGTGCCCGACCTGGCCACCGCCCGCCGCCTCTGTCATGTGAGCGAGGCCGAAGCGGCCCTGCTCGAATCGCCCCGCCGCCCCATTGTGCTGCTGGAACGCCAGCATTTCACCGCAGAGCACGCCGAGCATTTTAAGGAAAACAAAACAGAAGAATCCTCCGCGTCCTCCGCGTCCTCCGCGGTGAGTAATGCGGTTGCGCCGGGGCACACCGCCCTGGGCCTGATGCTGCCCTACACGCCCCTGCACCATGTGCTGCTGCGTGATTTCGCTGCAACGGGCGAGCCGGGCCAGCCCGCCGTGCTGGTGATGACCAGCGGCAACCTCAGCGATGAGCCAATCGCCTACCGCGACGACGAGGCCCGCACCAGGCTGGCCGACATTGCCGACCTCTTCCTCAGCCACAACCGCGAAATTCTCACCCGCTGCGACGATAGCGTTGCCCGCATCAACGCAGGTGGCGAGCAACTCTTGCGCCGTTCGCGGGGCTATGCCCCCGAGCCTATGCATGTGAAACTCAGCTTTCCCCACCCGATTCTAGCCTGCGGCGGGCACCTCAAAAACAGCTTTTGCCTGGCCCGCGGGCAGCACGCCTTTCTCAGCCACCACATCGGCGACCTGGAGAACCTGGAAACATTAACCTCATTTCGTGAGGGCATCGCCCACTACCAGCGCCTGTTCGACATCACCCCGGAGGTGATTGCCTACGACCTGCACCCCGAATACCTGGCCACTAAGGAAGCGCTGGCCTCACCCATCCCGCTCAAGATCGGCGTACAGCACCACCACGCCCACATCGCCAGTGTGATGGTGGAACACGGCCTCACGGGCGAGGTGATCGGCATCGCCGCCGACGGCACCGGCTACGGCACCGATGGCGCAATCTGGGGCGGCGAGGTGCTGGTGGCGAGTCTGAGCAGCTTCGAGCGGGCGGGGCAGCTGGCCTATGTGCCGCTGCCGGGGGGCGATGCAGCGGCGCGACAGCCATGGCGCATGGCGGCAGCCTACCTGCACGCGGTCTACGGCTCTCAGTTCCTCGATCTCGATTTGCCCTTTGCCAGAAGCATTGACCGGGGCGCGTGGGCGGTGCTGCAACAGATGATAATGCGGGGTTTCAACAGCCCGCTGACCTCCAGCATGGGGCGGCTGTTTGATGCGGTGGCAGCCCTGGTGGGCCTGCGGGGGGTGGCCCACTACGAGGGCCAGGCGGCGATTGAGCTTGAAGCCCTGGCCGAACGGGGGGCAGAAGTTTACCCCTTCGCCATCACGCCAGGTGCGCCGTTTCAGCTGGATATGCGCCCGACGCTGGCGGCGATTGTGGCCGACGTGCAGCGGAGTGTGGCGGTGAGTCACATCGCCGGACGCTTCCACAGCACCGTCGCCGCGATGTTGCTGAACGCCTGCCAGCATGTGCGAGCCAGCCACGGCCTGCATGTGGTCGCGCTCAGCGGGGGCGTGTTTCAGAACCAGTTGCTGCTAGAAACGCTGCACGAGCGGTTGACAGGGGACGGCTTCATCGTCTACACCAACCGCCGGGTGCCCCCCAACGACGGCGGGCTAAGCCTGGGCCAGGCGGCGGTGGCAGCGGCAAAAATGGCAGAATGAGGCTCTCACAAAGGCACAAAGAAACCTCTCGCAAAGGCGCAAAGTTCGCAAAGGTTTTGAGGTCAACACGATGAGCATTTACTTTTGAGTCTGATCACAGAGTGCCACGTAGGAGCGCGATTTATCGCACACTTTGTGTACAAGAGCAATATATCACGCCCCTACCGCATGTGCCCATCAATACAACCTGTAAATACTCGTTATGTTGAATCCCTGTGCGTGCTTTGCGCCTTTGCGAGAGCAAAATACTACCGTTTCACCGCGAAGGCGCTGTGACCGGCGTAGACGGCGGCGTCACCGAGTTCTTCTTCGATGCGCAGCAGCTGGTTGTATTTGGCGATGCGGTCGCTGCGGGCCGGTGCGCCAGTTTTGATCTGCCCGGCGTTGGTGGCCACCACCAGGTCGGCAATGGTGACATCCTCGGACTCACCGGAGCGGTGCGACACCACCGCCGTCCAGTGGACGCGCTGGGCCATGGAGATGGCGCTGAGGGTTTCGGTGAGACTGCCAATCTGGTTCAGCTTGATCAGGATGGAGTTGGCGGCGTTTTCGTCAATCGCCCGCTTGAGCCGGGTCACATTCGTCACCAAAAAGTCGTCGCCCACCAGCTGCACCTTATCGCCGATGCGCTGCCGCAGCAGCTTCCAGCCTTCCCAGTCGTCTTCGGCCAGGCCATCTTCCAGTGAAATCAGCGGGTAGCGGTTGGCAATGTCGGCCCAGTACTCCACCATTTCGGCGCTGCTGAGCGTGCGGTTTTCGCGCTTCAGGTGATATTTGCCGTCGCTGTAAACCTCAGTGGTGGCCGGATCCATCGCCAGCATCACTTGCTCGCCGGGGCGGTAGCCAGCCCGCTCAATCGCCTCAATA
>JALONX010000678.1 GCA_025454695.1 Chloroflexaceae bacterium | reverse complement strand
GCGTCACAATTACTTCGGCCAGGGCAGTGCTGGTGGTGTCGTTCAGCCCCACATTCACCCATTCCTGGGTCTGCATATTCCAGCGTTTGCCCACCGGCTGCGCCCCTGACCATGTACACCCGGCCTCTGCTGGTGAGCCAGCGGGCAAGGATACGCTTGCAGCACCTGGGGTAATTGCCGCAATCGGCACGCCTTCGGGCGGGCGGGATGTGGGCTGGCCGGGCCGCCACAAAACAACCAAGAGCAACACCAGCACCAGCGTACTCGTCAGCAGGGCCAGCCGCCCGGTGGTGAGCCGGAGCCGCTGCAACAGGCGCTGCAGCGGGTTCACAGGCGCGGGCGGGGCGACGGGCACATGGGGCGTTGGGGCAGGTGCGGCGGTGGGGCTGGTAGTTGTTTCAACTGCTGGGGCGGCAACAGGTGCGGCGGGTGTGGGCGCAAGCTGCTCGTCCACGTCGTCGAGGTTCGGCAACACGCCCGCCAGCAGGTTGTTGATCTCCGTCCAGCGGGTGCAGCCGAGTAGCTGGGGGATAGCTTCCATCTCCTCGTCGGTCAGCTCAATTTCCGAGGAGCGCTCGGTCACCAGGAAAATCGGCAATTCGTCCAGGCCGCGCAGCTCCACCTTCCAGTCCAGTTCAATCTTTGAACCTTCCTGAATGCGGGGGCCAATCACGACGACACGCTTGCAAGTGCGGAAGTCTACGCTGTTGGTCTTCTGGGCCGAGAGGAAGTCGCGGCGGCGCTCGTTGAGGAAGTTGGTAAGGGCGTAGAAGTAGGCGATGACCTGGTTGTAGGGGTTTTTGCGGCCAGGGTTGAGCCGCTTGCGCTCGCCGTTGGCGCTTTCCACAAACCAGGGGCCGTTGACGCCACCAAACACACGCCCGTCGCAGTGTTTCAATTCCACAATAAACACGGCGTCGTGTTTGATGATCACGAGATCAATATTGTTGCCCGTCACGCTGAAGTTGGCGAGAATCAGGTACAGCCCATCAAGCCGCTCCAGGCCCTGGGCCAGGGCCATAATAGCGCGACGTTCGTTGGGGTGTTCTGGCTTCTCGCCTACCCAGACTTGTACAGGCATAGTTCAAGAACCAAGAACCAAGAACCAAGAACCGAAGCCAGCAGCAAAACTGGTTCTCGGTTCTTGGTTCTTGGTTCTACTCTTCGAGGGCCATCGTTTTCCGTAGCTCCACCACCTGGTCGCGCAGCGAGGCGGCCTTTTCAAATTCGAGGTCTTTGGCGGCCTGCTTCATCTGCTTTTCCAGCTCCTTCACCAGCTTGGCCAGCTCGTCACGAGGGATGTTGGCCACAGCGGCCTGCTGGCCCGCCACATTCTTGCCGTTGACGATGTATTCGCCCTTCTCCTCGGCCACCTTGCGCAGGCGGTCGGTGAGGTCTTTCACCTGCTTACTAATGCCCACCGGCGTGATGTTGTGCTGGTGGTTGTAGGCGGTCTGGATGTCGCGGCGACGCTGAGTCTCCTTAATCGCCGCGTCCATAGATTTCGTCATCGTGTCGGCGTACATGATAACGGTGCCTTCGATGTGCCGCGCCGCCCGCCCGATGGTCTGAATCAGCGACGTTTCCGAGCGCAAATAGCCTTCTTTGTCGGCATCGAGAATGGCCACTAGCGAGACTTCGGGCAAGTCCAGCCCTTCGCGCAGCAGGTTAATGCCCACCACCACGTCGTAGACGCCCAGCCGCAGGTCGCGCAGAATCTCGACCCGCTCGATGGTGTCAATATCAGCGTGGAGGTAGTGGGTGCGAACGCCCATCTCTTTCATGTAATCGGCCAGGTCTTCAGCCATGCGCTTGGTGAGCGTAGTGACCAGTGCCCGCTGGCCCTTTGTCACCCGCTGGCGCACCTCGCTCACCAGGTCGTCAATCTGGCCCTTGGTCGGGCGCACGGTAATCGTGGGATCAATCAGGCCGGTGGGCCGAATGATCTGCTCCACAATCTGCTCACTCTTCTCGCGCTCGTAGGGGCCAGGCGTGGCCGAAACATAGACCGCCTGGTAGACGTGCTGCTCAAACTCCTCAAAGCGCAGCGGGCGGTTGTCCAGCGCCGAAGGCAGCCGGAAGCCGAAGTCCACCAGCGTCTCCTTGCGGGAGCGGTCGCCGTAGAACATGCCGCGCACCTGGGGAACGGTAATGTGGCTCTCGTCCACAAACAGCAGGAAGTCGTCCGGGAAGTAGTCAATCAGTGTCCAGGGCGTCTGGCCCGCCGCCCGTCGATCCATGTGGCGCGAGTAGTTCTCGATGCCGGAGCAGTAGCCGATCTCGCCCAGCATCTCCAGATCGTACATGGTGCGCTGCTTGAGGCGGGCCGCTTCCAGCACTTTGCCTGCCGTTTCAAGCTCGCCAATCCGTTCGCGTAGCTCGTCCTGAATATCAAGCACTGCCTGGGTTAGCTTGTCTTTGGTGGTGACGAAATGCTTGGCCGGGAAGATGTCTACCGCCGTGCGAGTCACAAGCACCTCGCCGGTAAGCGGATCAAACTCGGTGATGCGGTCAATCTCATCGCCCCAGAAAGCGACGCGGAGGGCTATTTCGGCATTAGCCGGGAAGATATCCAGGGTGTCGCCGCGCACGCGGAAGGTGCCCCGGTGGAAGTCCATGTCGTTGCGCTCGAACTGGAGATCAATCAGCTGGCGCAACAGCTTGTCGCGGTTACGCACCTCGCCCTGGCGGATTTTAATCACCACCTGGCCATAATCCACCGGCGAGCCAAGGCCGAAGATGGCCGAGACCGAGGCCACAATCAGCACATCGCGGCGGGTGAGCAGGGCCTGGGTGGCGGCGTGGCGCAGGCGGTCAATCTCCTCATTGATGCTGGCCTCTTTCTCGATGTAGAGGTCTTTGCTTGGCACGTAGGCTTCCGGCGTGTAATCGTCGTAGTAGGAGATAAACATCTCCACAGCGGCATCGGGCAAAAAGTCGCGGAACTCGGCCCAGAGCTGCGAGACCAGGGTTTTGTTGTGGGCCAGCACCAGGGTGGGGCGCTGGGCCTGGGCAAAAATCTGCGCCATCACAAAGGTCTTGCCGGTGCCGGTTGCGCCGAGCAAAGTCTGGTGATGATGACCCGCATTGAGTCCAGCCACCAGCTTTTCAATCGCCTGGGGCTGGTCGCCGGTTGGTTTATAGGGTGCTTCAACCTGAAATGACATAATCTTCGGAGCCAGATGTCAGGAAGCCGGAAGACAACGTGACACATCGCCACGGGGCCTCACGGCGTCGTGATGCCTGGCCATATTGGTACAGTTATTTACTCCACCTTAATTATAGCCCATGCGCAGGGGTTTTGCCATAGGGCAAAGGGTGGAACGTTTGTTTGGGATTTTAGATTTTGGATTGCCGGAAGGAGGTGATTATTAATCTGTTCAAAAAGTTATCTTGTGTTTTAAGATGCTTCAGCCATCGAATGCACTCGGCGTCTGCAAGGCCAAAACAGGCTGATGAGCTTTAACAATTAAAACGGGTATACGTGCTGGCCGTGGCCCTAAAGGACTCGGCTTGGAGATGCGAAGCCCACCTGCGCGGGCTATACCGGATTTAATTTTTAATCTTCATAAGCGTGTTGACCTGGAAACACAAGAAACTTCGTTGACGAAGTACTATTATTAGTCTGTTCACAACGTTTCTCTGTATACAACGAGCCGCGTTGTCATTCCGACCGCAGGGAGGAATCTGCATTGAAATGCGTTGAAGACCCCTCCCGACGGTCGGGGTGACGACGAGGCTTCATGGAAGAAGACGTAGGTTACGGAGTAATTATACTGATACATTTCCCCACAAAGAACCAAACATGTGGTGGAAACACTTCGTGGCTGGAAAACGTTTGGGAGAGGCATTGCCTCTCCCAAACCTGCACTGTATCGGCTAGCGGGGCTAGCGACGGACGAGGGGGAGGAAGATAGCCCGCAGGTCGTCCTCAATCGTCAACGTGATGTTGCTCTGACTGCCAAGGGTACCGCCCTGGGGATTGCTCAGTGTCAGCACGAGGGTACGGGTACCACGGTACTGGG
>JALONX010000677.1 GCA_025454695.1 Chloroflexaceae bacterium | reverse complement strand
ACCATCATCTCACCTCGCTCTGGTTCGTAGCCGGGCTTGTCTTTGGCAGAGCGACTCGAAGAGCGCTAGCAAAAGCCAACCCGCTGGGCTATCTACACTGGGTTACTCTAGGGTATGATGGGCGTAGTTGGGCTGCTGGCCTACCGGGTGCTGGTGTTCGCCGGGTGATGTTGTTGATCCAGCGTTCTCCTCTTGCTATAATTGGATATAACTTCGGTTCGAGAGGGGAAAAAATGGATAGCTTGCTACAACGCATCACCGTCAACCCCAACATGGCGTTTGGGAAGCCCACCATTCGTGGTACGCGCTACTCAGTCGAGTGGTTGCTGGAATTGCTTAGTTCCGGTATGTCACAGGATGAAATTCTGGCCGACTACGAAGATTTGGAGGCCGATGATATTTATGCTGTCCTTGCGTATGCAGCTAAACTCGTGCAGGTGAAGCGTACCATAACCGTAGCGGTATGAATTTTCTTGTGGACGCCCAACTGCCTCGACGCCTCTGCCGTGTCCTGGAAAGCTATGGCCATACCGTGCTACATACGCTTGATTTACCTCGTAAAAACTTCACCGATGATCAGGAAATTATGCGCTTTGCTGACACAAATGCCTATACAGTAGTAACGAAAGACGCCGACGAAGACCCTTCACTTCGTTCAGGGTGACAGCGACGGCATTGGAAGGCGTTCGGTTGCATCTCTGTTGCCATGCCGAACGGAGTGAGGAATCTCCATCGCGGCTGCAATGAAGACCCTTCACTTCGTTCAGGGTGACAGTGACGGCAATGCGGCGGCACATTGCCACCACACGGTAGAGACGCCTCGCTGGGGCGTCGCTACGGTAAAATTCAATGATGACCGGTACAACCCGCCGAGTCCACCGACACAAAAATTGGAGACCGAAGACCGAGCCGTAGCGGCCCAGTCTCCAGTCTCCAGTCTCCAATCGCCAATCGCTACGCCTGTGCCGTTGTCACCGACTCAAGCAGAATCTCGGCTACGTCACGCCGTTTGAGGGTTTCGTCGCGGCCCGTGTTTTTAGCGGCGTCCTCAAACATCACCATGCAGAAGGGGCAGCCCATGGCCAGCGTTTCCGGCTTGCCCACCGTCAACTGGTCAAGCCGAATGTAGTTGACCTGCTTCTCGCCCCAGCCCTCCAGCCAGACGTTGCCGCCGCCGCCGCCGCAGCACATGGCCCGCTCGCGGTTTTTCTCTGGCGCTTCCACCAGTTCCACGCCGGGGATGCTCTGCAAAATCTCCCGTGGTGGGTCGTAGATGTCGTTGTAGCGCCCGATGTAGCAGGGATCGTGGTAGACAACCCGCTCCTGCACCGGCGTTTCCGGCTTGAGCTTGCCTTCTTTCACCAGGCTGTCGAGTAGTTCGGTGTGGTGAACCACCTGGTAGTTGCCGCCGAACTGGGGATACTCATTCTTGATCGTGTTGAAGCAGTGGGGGCAAGTGGTGACGATCTTCTTAAACTTGTACTGCCCCATCGTCTCCACATTGGTTTGCACCTGGGTCTGGTAGAGCAGCTCTTCGCCCATGCGCCGGGCCGGGTCGCCATTGCAGGTCTCTTCCTCGCCGAGAATGGCGAAATCTACCCCGGCCTTTTGCAGCAGCTGCACCAGCGCCCGCGCCACCTTTTTGGAGCGCTCATCGTAGCTGGGGGCGCAACCAACCCAGTAGAGCACTTCTGCCTCTTCCTTTTCGGCCATGGTCGGCACATCCAGGCCCTCGGCCCATGCGGTGCGTTCGCGGGCCGGGAGCCGCCAGGGGTTGCCCGCCCGCTCAATGCCTTCCAGCACCCGCTTCACGCCCTGGGGCACTTCGCTTTCGATCATCGTCAGGTGGCGGCGCAGACTTACAATGTCGTCCACATGCTCGATCATCGCCGGGCATTCATGCATACAAGCATAGCAAGTGGTGCAGCTCCACAGCTCGTTCTCGGTGAACAGGTTGCCATAGAGCGGCACCGAGTCGATCTGACTGTCCAGATTGGCGGCGGTTGCGCCACTGGCCACAATGCCGCTAGCCCCGGCGGGCACCTGGCCGGTGGAAATGCCCAGGTCGGCAGGTGTTTTCACCGTGCCGTCGCGGAAGACCACCGGATTGCCCCGCATCAAATCGTGCATCTTGGTGATCAGGAACTTGGGCGACAGGTCGGAGCCGCTGGCGTGGGCCGGGCAGACCGACTGGCAGCGCCCGCAGCGCATGCAGGCATCCAGATCCAAGCGGCCCTTCCAGGTCAGGTCGGCCAGGGTGGCAACGCCCAGCCTCGGCTCGTCCTTTTCAATCTCCGCTTCCAGGGCCGGGATTTGATCCAGCGCACCTTTGGGCGTGGTGTCGTTGAAAAAGGTGTTCAGCGGGGTGTAGATGATGTGTTTGTATTTGCTGAAGGGCAGGCTGGCAATAAAGGCAAAGGTGACAATGGCATGGGTATACCAGAGCAACTGGTGCAGCACCAGGCCCACCGGGCTGCCGTCGCCCAGGCCAATCGCCCGGAACAACATCGCCAGGCTATAGCCCACATAGGCCAGCTGCGTCCACCACTGCGTGTAGACGTAGATGCCTTCCATCTGCTGGTTCGCCAGGCGCAGGCCCTCAATCAAAAAGCCGCCGATGCCCAGAAAGATCAGTGAGCCAAGCACCCATGCATCGGTGCGGCGGTTGTCGAGCCGGTCGGGTTTGGTGCGGTAGCGCCGCCACGCCGCCCAGACCAGCCCGGCCACAAAGACAATCCCAAAAGTATCGAGAATGAATTCGTAGGCTTTGTAGAAGTTGCCAACGATGATCTCACCCTCGGGGCGGCCCATCAGGGGGATGGTGAAGTCTTCTTCCACCGCGATGATGTCAGTACCGATAAACAGCGTCAGAAAGCCGAAAAAGATCAGCGCGTGCATCGCACCCGGCTTGCGCTCACGGAGCACCTTTTTCTGGCCAAAGACCTGAACCGTGGCCTCCCAGGCTCGGCCCGGCAAGTTGCTGATGCGCGCTTCGGGCTTGCCCCGCCGCCAGCGGGCAATGTCACGTAGCACGCCCCAACTGGCCACCAGGGTTGCAATCAGCGCCAGCCCGTAGACAAAAATCGGGCCAACTGGCTCGCCAATATTCCAGTAAATCTGCCGCAGGACAACTGTGATCTGATCCTGTTGCATGGATCAGGGCCTTTCTAGCGAAGCAGGAGCGCAAGGCTCCTTTTGAGGGTTCTTTGACATATATGATAGCTTTTTTGCTATCAAACGTCAAATAGTAATGCCGCAACAGTGTGAGAGAGCATGTTCACTATTGCCACTGAAATTGCGCACCGAGCATCTCAGCATGGCGCAGTCGCCCTGGCAGATCGGGGGCATCAGCTTAATTGCCATTGACAGGCGTACCCGCAACCTATACAATCTACTCACAATAAACCAGAGCACACCAAATGCACCACGTGTGAGGAGTAGTTTGATGATGACAACCGCTGCCCGAATTCTAGTGGTTGACGATGAGGCACCCATTGCTGATCTCATCGCTGATGTCCTGGGCGACGAGGGCTACACTGTCTGTACGGTTCATAATGGCGATGACGCACTTGCATCTGTCAGTGGCTATCAACCCGACCTCATTTTCCTCGACTCATTTATTCCTGGCATTAGCGGCGATGAATTGTTGCTTGCGCTGCGCAACCAGCCCAACCTGACCCAGACACCGATTGTAGTGATGAGCGCCAGTGCTGATGCGGTGGCGCTGCTGGCCCGCCACGGGGGCACGCGCACGCTGATGAAGCCCTTCAACCTGGACGACCTGCTTAACTGCGTCAATTCCGCCCTCGCCCCCGCCTAAGCTTTTCTCACCGCCGAGCACACCGAGCACGCCGAGCTTCAAAAGGTTTTATCAGCTCTTGGCGTCCTTTGCGTGCTCGGTGGTGAATATCTACGTACTGCGTTTTTCGGGCTGCATGGCTTGCAGCAGCTGGCTGAGCCGTTGGGCCTGTTCCAAAATCACGTGGAGCGCCCGCTGGTTGCGTTCGCTCAGGGTATATTCCTGGGTT